>CAZPXI010000430.1:0-2565 GCA_964590715.1 uncultured Desulfobulbus sp. | reverse complement strand
GGAAAAATCATTAAAGCTAAAGAGATCTCCTTCCCAACCTCTTCCCAGCTTAAATAATTCAGATTGTGAGTCATACATGTTCACAAGGTCATAGAGGATATCTTGAGCCTTTTTCCCCTCACTTCTTCCTATAGATATTATATCGTTCTTTAAGCTCTCCACTTCCTTGTTTTCTTGTTCAAACATTTGAGAAATGTGCTGAAAACGCCTTACAGCTTCAGTGTTATTAAGATCTGGCATTTCGCTTGCCACAAATAAAATTCCACCATTATCAGGTTTTGAGTAATCTCGTAACAGGCGTTCTGCAGCTTCATCATCACCTGAAATTTTTTTTATTTGATTTATTTGGCGATCACGCAGAGAGGATACCTCTGACAGTGAAGAATTCTTGCTGGTGTCCATCCCTGCATTTTTGTCAGCAGCTCTGGAGGTATTGTTTGCAAAAGCCTGATAAACACCTTGTCCACTGTTTATTCTTGAGATATTCACGACATACTCTTTTTTATGGCAGTATTTAATTGTTACGGATCCATGTCAGTATATATCGTCGAATTATCAATATTAATTAAGCTAAATGAGAGATAAAATTAGGAAACCTATCAGGATGGCGTAAAAAGAGGCAGTTTTTTTTCTAATGAATAAACCCGCCTCTTTCATTTTAACCGGACGTTTAAAGAGCGGCTGCTTTTTTCAGGGCCTCAAGAGTGGTGCTGAGCTGTTCTTCACTCATCCGCACCGGGACCTGATAGACCAGGGTACGGCTCATCAGTTCAGCCGACTTGGGCAGCACCTGGGGATCATAGATCACCCTTCGTTTACCGTGGGCTGAAAAGGGCCAGCCGTTAGCGGCCAGAGTTTTGGCTCCGGACAGGTGTTCCCAGGACGGGTAAAAATGCCAGGTATTCTCGCCGAAATTAATCGCCCCGGCGCCATTGTCGCGCAGGATCTGATTGACCGCCGCCGCCTTTTCTTTATCCGGCAGCATAAAGGCAAAAAAGGTGGCTGAATCGCCCTGCTCATCAATGAGTTTACGGAAGCTGACCCCGGGTATTTTCCCGGCAGCTTCTTTGAGCAGCGCTTTTGTTTTTTTCTGCTCTGCAATCATGTGGTCAAGTTTTTCAAGCTGGGCCAGTCCGATAGCGCCCTGCAGTTCCATCATCCGATAGTTGAAGCCGATAAAACGCCGCCCTTCCCCGCCCCGCCCGCCGGGATTGACCGCATGGTCATGGCCGTGGTCCTGGTATTCGGACATGTTGCGCCAGAGTTCCTCATCGCTGGTGATGCACATACCGCCTTCACCGGTGGTCATGGTCTTGACCGAATCAAAGGAAAATGTGCCGATAGTCCCGAATGTCCCGAGATGCCTGCCGTTAATGCGGCAACCGGCGGCCTGGGCCGTATCTTCAATAACCGGCAGATCATGTGCGTTGGCAATGGTCATGATCTCCTCAATCCGAGCCTGGGCGCCAAGCATGTGGACCGGGATGATGGCCCTGGTTTTATCGGTGATCTTCTGCTCCAGATCAGTCGGATCCATGTTCAGGGTCTCGTCGACCTCGGTGAACACCGGAATGGCACCGATATCAAGAATCGCCTCCCAGGTGGCGACAAAGGTAAACCCCTGGGTAATAACCTCATCCCCTGCCCCGATACCAAGAGCGGCCAGGGCAACTTTCAGGGCTGCGGTTCCGGAGGTAACGGCCTGGGCGTGAGCGGCCCCGGTATAGTCGGCAAAGGCCTGCTCAAATTCCCTGACCTTGTACACTCCCTGCCGCTGTTGATCAAACTCATAGCGAAACAGGACACCGGTCTCAAAGACATCAAGAACCTGTTTTTTTTCTTCTTCACCAAAGACTTCAAAACCGGGCATAATAGACCTCTTTATTTGTCGAGTTTCTGTTTAACAGTATTTTTTTCATCAAGCAGCAGGATTTCAGGATGATATCCTGCCAGTTCCGAATCTTCCATCAGGCAGTAACAGGCGATAATCACCAAATCGCCTACGTGCCCCTTGCGGGCTGCGGCCCCATTGAGGCCGATTACCCCGCTGCCCCGCTCTCCTTCAATGGCGTAGGTTTCAAACCGCTCGCCGTTATTGATATTGTAGACCTTGACCTGCTCAAAAGGAAGCATACCGGCGGCCTCCATGAGATTTTTATCAATGGTCATACTGCCCTCGTAATTCAGGTCGGCCTCGGTTACGGTGGCCCGGTGTATTTTGGACCGTAAAACTATTCGTTGCATGATCTTTTTTTTAACATTTTTTATTTAGTCTTGGATTCTTAATAGATTCGTAAAAACTCAACTTTTCGCTATCACGTCATTCCCGTAAGGCGGGAGGTAAGCGCAGACTCCGATCCAGTAATTCTGGAGCGTTAGCTGGAAAGTCCCTGGATCCCCGCTAAAAGCATGCGGGGATGACGGAAAAAAACGTGGAAAGTGGGATTATTTCCCGCAACCTCATTGCCTGTTTACCCGTTCTCTACTCCTGCAGCAGAATGTGTCCGGATGGTAAGCGTTCACCAGCACACCATCTTCGCTTGATCAGGCCTCCTCACATAGGCA
>CAZPXI010000429.1:0-2565 GCA_964590715.1 uncultured Desulfobulbus sp. | reverse complement strand
CTTGTTTGTAACGGTAAGTTCCTTAAGCACCTGCTCAAGCCCCTGCAGGGTGACGGGTTTTGCAAGAATTTTTTTAATGCCGGTTCGTTGTAACCTGTCCCGGTCAAGGTCCGTTGTCAGCCCTGTACAGAGAATAATTGGAATTTCAGGCCGTATGCCGTGACAGTGTTCGGCAAGCTGAAGGCCATCCATATCCGGCATGTTGAGGTCGGTACATAACAGGTCGATGTCCTGATTGTTTTCCAGCAGTTTAACTGCGATAACGGGATTATTGGTCGTAAGGGCAGTACAACCAAGAATCTTGAACATTTCTTTATAGATAGTCAGCAGCATCTCTTCATCATCGACGACCAGGATGGTTTTGAAGTCGATCGATCCCGTGGTTGGTTCGGGGCTGTGTTTCGGATTGTCTACAGTTGATTCTTCCATACTCTGGGGAAGGTAAATATGGAAGGTCACGCCAACCCCGGGCCGGTTGTCGAGTTCAGTGAATCCACCGTGCTCTTCGATGATACCGTGAACCGCTGCCAGTCCCATTCCCGTGCCTTCGCCGACCTTTTTGGTGGTGAAAAAAGGATCATATATTTTATCGACGATCAGGGGATCGATTCCCTGGCCCTGGTCACGGACTGTTATGTGCAGGTATTGATCCGCAGAAGCGTCGTGCTCTTGTCGTTGTTTCGGGCTGAGTCCGGTCTCTTCAAGGGTAATATGAAGTTCACCACCCTGTTTCTGCATGGCATGGGCCGCATTGCTGCCGAGGTTCATGAAGACCTGTTGCAGGGCTGTGCCGTTGGCCAGGACTTTCCGGGTTTCCGGGGCCAGTTCGGCGGTTATCTTGATAGTCGCCGGAATAAAGGCCTGCAACATCTTAATGGTTTCATTGATGATTGGTGTAACCGGGATAAGCGTTTTTCGGCTTTCCTGGCTGCGGCTGAAGGCAAGCAGCTGTGCAACCAGATCCTTTGCCCGCGCACCGGCATTGAAAATTTTTGAAAGATCGGACTCCAGACCTTCGGTTTTTCCCTGTTGCAGTTTAATCTGCGCAAGCTCGGAAAAACCCATTATTGCCGCAAGAATGTTGTTGAAGTCATGGGCAATGCCGCCGGCAAGCACCCCGATGGCCTCCATCTTCTGGGCCTGGGTCAGCTGTCGTTCCATGGCTTTCTCACGGGTTATATCACGGGCGATATAGATAACTCCGGAAACCTGACCTTTGCCGGTGTACACCGGAAAGGCCGAGGCGTGAAAGACTTTGTCCAGGGGGGCTGAATGTATTTCATCCACCAGGTGAGTCTCCTGTTCGAGAACCAGATCGGTCAGGCATTTTTTGAATCTGATGCCGTCACCGAGCAGAAGTTCGGAGAGATGCAGGCCGCGGATAGCGTCAAGGTCGTCGGCACAAAGGGTATGCAGGGCCGCGAGGTTGGCGTTGAGAATTCGGCCGCCGTCATCAAGGAGGAAGATGGCATCTTCAATGGAATTAAAGGTGCTGACCCATTGATCACGTATTTTTACTGCCTCCTGTTCACTGCGGCGCTGCATGATGGCGGTGCAGAGCGTGGAGGCAAAGTTCTGCAGCGAGCGGATATTGCTGTCATTCCAGCGAACCGGAGCTTTGCAGGCGTCAAAGCAGAGTATCCCCCAGAAGCTGTCCCGATAGAGAACCGGCAGCATGAGCAGCGATTGAACCTCATATTCATGGAGCATCAAGGATGCCTGTTCTGAAAAGTCGCCGGGCGTTCCCTGGATAGCGGTTCCGGCAAGCAGATCCTGAAACCATGCGGCTTTGAAGGAGGTCATTTCCATATGTTGGAAACGTGGATCATTGATCCGTTGTCCGACACTTCCATCGGTCCACTCAAAACGAAGATGCAACAGGTTTGTGTGATTATTCTGCTGTTCGACTTCAAAAAGATAGACCCGTTCCGTCATGCATCCTTCCCCCAGGATGGCCAGAGCTTCGGTAACGGCGAGGTTAAGGTCTGTTCCGGAGAGCAACTGGTGTCCGGCCCTGGTCAGACAGCGCAGCAGGTGCTCCTGGTTGCTGAGAGTTTCCTGTGACCGGCATCGTTCTCTGATCATGAGGTTGGCATCATGGGCCAGAGAACGAAACTCTTCAAAATCCAGCGCCTGTTCGTCAATCTGGACAAGACCGGTGGCTGCTTTATGAAAAAAACCGGCAAAAGGGGTAATGTTTTTTTTCAGTCGTCTGGCCATTATCCAGACCATGAACAGGCTGGATAGGGAGAGGAACAGCAGAATTATTCCCGTCTGCAACAGTTGACTGAGGAGCTGCTCTTTGAGTTGCTGCCTGCGAACGGTTAACAATGACTCAATTTCATCCACATAACGTCCGGTGGCAATGAACCATTGCCACTGTCTGACAGGGGCGGCGTAGGTCAGTTTCGGGGCGGGCCGGAGCCCCTTCAGTTTGGGCATTACATATTCGACAAAGCCGCCGCCTTTTTCGGCTTGCTGGATTAATTGCTGAACAATGAATACACCGTTGGGGTCGGTGATGTTCAGCATATTCTTTCCCTTTGCGGGCCAGGTCAGGATCAA
>CAZPXI010000428.1:0-2576 GCA_964590715.1 uncultured Desulfobulbus sp. | reverse complement strand
GAATCGGCAAGCACAACTTTTTTATTTTCGGTGAGGTGGTCGGCGATGACGCCGTTATCCAGCAATATATCGGCAGAAACACAAGAATTCCCGGAACCAGTGAACGGTTCCCCTCCCTTGATGCCTGCCTCGATTTTCCGCTCTATTTCATCCTTGAGGAAGTCCTCAAGGGGTTTGCCAATCCGGCTCTGCTCCGGCAGCGCTATGAACGTTTCAGAACCCTGTATACCGACCATGGAGGCGCCGGTGAATATTTCGTCACCTTTGTCGACAACCATGATCAGATGTCACGTCCCTACCGGCGGTTCATGCATAAAAATCCGTATCCTGCCCAGGTCGTCCTCGCCATGGGCTACCTGTTGACCAGTCCGGGCGTACCCTGCATTTACTACGGCACCGAACAGAACTTTGACGGCGGCGGCAACTCGGACGCCTATGTTCGCGAATGCATGTTCGGCGGTAAATGGGGTGCCTTTGACACCACCGGCCACCATTTTTTCATCCCGGACAACCCCACCTATCAGGCTATTGCCCGGATAGCGGCAATACGGGAGCAGCAGCCGGCCCTGCGCTACGGTCGCCAGTATTTCAGAGAGATTTCAGGCAACGGCACCGATTTCGGCCATCCGATGGACGGCAAATGCACTCTTGCTTATTCCCGCATCCTGGACAGCACGGAAATCCTTGTTGCCCTGAATCTGAACCGGCAGCCAAGAGATGACTTCATCACTGTTGATGCCGCCCTGAATCCTCCGGGTTCCACAATGATCGATCTTCTGGATCCGGGCAGAGAGGCCCGGGTGGAAAACAGAGGCGGACGGCATGTGATCAAGCCAGCCCTTGCAGGGCATGCAATGGCGATACTGCGACGTTTATGATAGTGTTCCAAGCTTACAAGGTTGTTGATTCCACAACATGACATGGAATCGACAGCAACAAGCTGTTCACCTGCTGCTTGTACGCTGCCGCCTGACGTTGTTTGAGTTTTTTCCCGAGCCCAGCCTAATAATTGATTTTCCACAAAGCTCAGCTTGATGGTATACTGTTTCCGGGCGGATCAATGTCCGGAATCACCATTGAGCTGCTCACCGCAAACCGTAATCCTGCTCGCCAAGAAAACCATTTAATAAAAAAATCATGAAAAAATAACATCCGTTTATTTTTTTCATGCAAAAAAACCAACATGATACGAATCGCCCTCTTTTTCGTCTGCACCCTGTTTTTTATTCTGTTTTCCCGACGGGCTCTCAAGAATCCGGGAACGCACGGTTTTTACCGTTTTTTCGTTTTTGAATCCATTTTACTTTTAGTCTTATTGAACCATCCTTATTGGTTTACAAATCCGTTTGCACCCCTGCACCTCTTATCCTGGTTTTTCCTGCTCACCTCAATTATATTTATTCTCCAGTCTCTGCTGATGCTGAAACAGTGCGGCGGACATGCTGAACGGCGGGACATGCCGGAAAACCTTTCTTTTGAGAACACGCTCCATGTTGTCGACAAAGGGTTGTATCACTACATTCGGCATCCGATGTACAGCTCTCTTCTTTTCCTGGCCATGGGTGCCTTTTTTAAACATATTACAACGTTAAGCATCGTGCTCATTCTCCTGACAACAGGATTTCTTATCGCTGCAGCCAAGGTGGAGGAGCGAGAAAATCTACGCTTTTTCGGCACCCCTTATCGACAGTACATGCAGCGGACAAAGATGTTTATTCCATGGTTGCTTTGAGAAACCTACAACCGGCTACTCATTCGACCGCACCACAAGATCATCATCATCTTTTAAAAGAGCCCCTGTTGTGTATTTTCGATCCTAGTGGTATAAACAGGCGTATTTTTTCATGCAGAGCTTTTTTTTAAAAAACATGCGAATTCTTACAGTTAATAGTAACCCTACAGACAACACGCTAACTTGTGGTACTCATTTGTTGAATTAACAAAGACGGAACAGGGTGAAATCAGCGCCCGGGTAACAACGGATCACAACTCCCTCTGGTTTTCCGGGCATTTCCCGGGAGACCCTGTCCTGCCGGGGATTGCCCAGTTGGACATGGTCGCCGATTGTATTGCCGCATCCAGAGAAGATACGGTATTTATGTCCGGACTGAGCAGGATACGATTTAAAAAAATCGTCCGCCCCGGAGAACAGCTTGACATTCTTGCAACATCCGGCAATAAAAGAGACCAATATACATTCCGGATAACAAGCGGCAATCAGGATGTCTGCTCCGGTACGATGCGTTTTACACAACAAGAAAACAGTCAGGTTAACAACAGTAAAGTTATGAACAACGACATTTCCCAGACCATCACCCGAATCGCTGCAATCATCATCGATGAGCTCAAACTTGAAGATGTAACTCCGGAAACCTTTGATGCCGACCTTGATCTGGTCGATGAAGTGGGCATTGACTCCATGGACCTGGCGACCATCGCCCTGGTCCTCCGGGACGAGTACGGCATCCGCATCGACGAGGATGATTATCCCAAGCTGACAACCGTCCGGATCATCGCCGAGTACATCGACAACAAGCTCAAAAACGACGACTGAGTCCCGTGCAGACCGACACCCC
>CAZPXI010000427.1:0-2576 GCA_964590715.1 uncultured Desulfobulbus sp. | reverse complement strand
GACGCAACCGGCGGGCTCGGCCGGGACAGCTTTCTGCTGGCCGCAGCCGGATTTTCGGTCCGGACCTTTGAACGGAATCCGGTTTTGGCGGCCCTGCTTGCCGATGGTCTGCATCGGGCTTCTTTGCAGGCGGCAACCGGAAAAATCTGCAGCCGCATCCGTTTTAGTCCAGGCAATGCGATCGACTTTTTAGGCGCAGGCGCTGCAACTGCGGAGATTATCTATCTTGACCCAATGTTCCCAAAGACGACCTCAACCGCCAAGGTCAAAAAAGAACTGCAGATGATCCAGCATGTGACGGGTGAAGATCAGGACATTAATGAACTCTTTGCCCGCGCCCTGCAGGCCGCCGGTGATCGGGTCGTGGTTAAGCGACCGAAAAAAGGCCCCTGGTTAAATGATACTTGCCCGAACTACTCACTGGACGGCAAGACTATCCGTTTTGATGTGTATCTGAGCAGTTCACTATCGCCCTGACCAAAGGCCCGCCGCAACAAAAGGGTACCAGAGGCCGTAGCCGTGATCATCAATCCGGCTGGTTGGCGGCCACATACTCAATCATCTGATCCGGGGTTACGATCAGACCGATGGTTGCCTTGAGGGCGGCAAGATCCCGGCGCCAGGTGTCAAGGACATGAAAAAACGCATCAGGCATCCCCTTTTCCCCGGCAAATTCAATGATGGACAGATCGACCCGCTTAATCAGGTTTTCGGTATAGAGGGAGAACTGTTTTGAGTACAGCTCTTTTTCGTATTCTTTTTCCAGTACGTCTTCGAAGAGTTCTTTGAGATCCTGGTACTTGGGGATACGGCCGATCGGGGTCCAGATGGACTCCACCCGACCCTGATGCATCAGGGCCATAATCCGCATCCACACCTTGGTGTCGCGCTTTTCGCCGATCAACCCGTCGGCTTCTCCCGGAGAAAGTATACCGCGTCCGCTCTTGTGGAGCCAGTAGTTGACCTGGAATCCGGACGGCAGGTTTTCTTCGGCAATATCCGGGTTTTCACCAAAGGCCTTGTAGTGGTTGATATACTGGGCCAGCGGGGCCGGGAAAAAGGCTTCATTGGCAAAGGGCGATCGTTTTTCACTGCCGTCGGCGCCAATTTCGGTAGCCGTGGTAGCAGAGCGAATGATGGCGCCATGAACAACAGTGTTCATCCAGTCATGGGCCATGACGATGGTGGGCATAGTCGCATAATCCCGGCCGCCGAACAGAAGAGCGCTTAACTTCACCCCTTCCGGGTTGTCAGTGGCTGCATCATAATTTTTAAGGGCATCAAGTGCAATCGTGAACCTGGCATTTTTATGGGAAGGAGGCTTACCGAATTTTGCCAGCCAGTCACCCGCATAGTTGCGGCCCTTTTCCGGCAGGCGTTCCTCCATCCCGGACCAGTACGGCCTGCCTTCGGAGACCAGCAGGTTGGAAAAAATGACTTCATGCTTCTCACCGGCCAGGACCTGCATGGTCTCCGGATCGTCTTCCAGATTGACCCCTTCAATGATGCCGAACATTCCCCTTTCCGGGTTCATCGCCCGTACTTCACCACTCTCTCGGTCAATAAAAATCTTGGCCAGATCGTCGCCGACCAGATGGGTTCCGGTCATGGCCGTACCGGTTTTTCCACAGCCGGACGGGTAAGCACCGCCGAAATAAACAGTTTCATGCTCCATTTCAAAGCCGGCAATAAACATGTGCTCATCAAGCCGTTCACCAAAATGATTGCGAATATTGTTCATATTGGCAAACCGGTGGTTTATCTTTTTGGGGGCAATGGAGTTGCCGGCGTACTGGTTGTTGCAGCTGTAGGAACGAAACCGCTCGACATCCATAAAAATGCGGCGCTCGTTGAGATTGGCGGAGACTTTTGTTTTCGTCAACTTACCGGCACTGTGGTAGTTGATAAACATATACCCCTTATCGGCCACATCTCTGGAGAACTCCTCGGGAGTCATCATTCTGTATAAAATGAATTCACTGTGCGTAACATAGTACGAGTCGGTAACCTGCAGGGTTGGATCAGAAACCGGGCTACCGATGGGCCCACGAGAGATAAAAGAGATAATCATCTCTTTTTCCTCCATGATATCGGTTATGATAGTGCGCGCTTCAATAACTCCGGCCCGGTGTTCCTGCTTCTTCTGCAAAGAACTGATTTCGGTGTCGGCATAGGCCAGGTATTTGGTATTGGCAGTGTCCCTGCCCTGATCATTCGGGCCGTCGAAATGACAGGTATGTTTTTTTTTAGTGAGGGGAAACTCTTCGCCTGCCTGCAGGGCCTGCTGCCGGATATAGGCCATGTCCTCGGCAGAGCCGGTATTGATAAAAATAGAGGCTGGACTCATTCGGGTCGAGCCGTTATAGATAGGTTCTATCACCTCGGGACTGCAGTACATCAGTTTCTGACAGTTGGCCTCGTCCATCAGGCTGACGAGGTAGGTTCTCATCATTTCCAGCCGTGATATATCAATATTTCCATTCGTTCGATCCTGATTTTTTTTTATGTTCGTTGTGTACATGAAAAATCCATTCTCTGTAGAGGTTAAAAATAAAGAGTGATCAGGTTTATATATT
>CAZPXI010000426.1:0-2582 GCA_964590715.1 uncultured Desulfobulbus sp. | reverse complement strand
AAACTGTCCCCCGAACTCCCCGCAAAGCCACCTGAAACTGGCTTCAGGCATGGCCAATCTGCCCCTGATGCTTGAGATGGGAATCCGGATGAACCTAGCGAACCGACAGCTGTGCAAGCAACAACAGCCTGGATATATTCAGGGAAATGGATATATGTGCCAACGTACAGAAACTGCACGGTTTTGACCCCATCGCCGTCCCGGCAACCGAAGTCCTGAGAGTGGCCATCAGCGGCGTTTCCGACCAGAGCAGCATACTGGCGCCCGGCAAGCCGGCGGACCTGATCCTTGTCGATCTGGCCCAGCCACATCTGCAACCCTTTTACAACGCCGATTTGCTGGTTTATGCCGCAACCGGCAGTGATATACGCACCGTCATTGTCGAGGGCCGGGTTCTCATGGAGGAGGGCAAGCTGTGCACCATTGATCTTGCAGAAACGTACCCGTTCACCAAGGAGCAAATACGATCAAGAACCCCAGTCCTGTAAGCGGTTGCCAGTGCTCCATATTCGTTTAAGCAGGCTGACGAATCTATAGCCTGCCTATGTGAGGAGGCCTGATCAAGCGAAGATGGTGTGCTGGTGAACGCTTACGCAGAAACAATGGAGAAGGTCCGCACACTGGCTGCTGCCCTGTAGAAAAATAAAAAAATCAGGATGCTCGACTGCCGCCGGGACTCCATTCACGATCCCCGATCATCAGCGGGGCACCGGGCATGATTCTCTGTTCATATGAACGTGCCGCAGCAAGGTCGTCAAGACCGGAAGCACCGATCCGGTAAATGGCTCCGGCGGAACCATCCTGTTTCTGACTGGAAGCCAGACCAGTGCCGAAGTACAGATCATCCCCCACCTGGGCAGTGCGCAATTCCCATAGGCCCGCCCCCTCAATACGGTCAATTGCCCGGAAAACCGGCACCCCGTTTTCCAGCTCCGCAGCATAGATCGTCGTTCCCATGGAGGGCATGGGCTCGTTATTGCCTATCCAGCCGCTGTCGGCGGCAGGAAGAATCACCTGCCCGGTACCAGGATGAATATTTATCTCGCCGGCCCGGCCAATGCTCTCCTGCAGGTTCCCCTGGGCATCATAGGCCTGCACCGGCTGCCAGTTTTCCAGGTCATCAAACCGGCTCCAGTACACCTGCCCGGACTCACTGGCCACATAGACAATTTCATTGGTCGGATCTGCAGTCATGTACGACCAGCCGTCAAATTCGGCCAGCTTACGAGTAGTCCCGTCGGCATCAACGGCATGGAGCCTGGTTTCTCCATAGGTGGAGCTGCAGATCAAGCGGGTTCCGCTATTCTCACCTGACGTAATTTCTCCCATGCTGGTGGGAAAGAGCATATCATCCGGTGCTGCCAGCACCTGCCAGGAGCCGCTTTCCCGGGTCAAAACCACGCCCGGCTGCTGATCATTGCCAAAACCGAGATACTGATTACCGGTCAACGGAGAGCGAGTACCAAATCCCCATTTAAGATTTTTGTATTCATGGGGGTTCAGGGAAGTCAAATCATGCTTTTCCCAGGGACCGTCCGGCGTCGGAGCCACATACTCCACCATACCGCGCCAGGACTCGGCAACAACATGGATGCCGTCTTCAGCGGTAAAACCATAGTTACCGCTCTCCACTTCATCGGGCAACTGCCCCCGCTGCCGCAGGCCGCCCAGTTCGTCGTAACTGTAGACCGGGCTTTTTGCAATACCGTTCCGGGAGATGGTGGAAACTATCAGCTCGTCATCATTGCCGAACATGGCCATGGGTGCCCGTTGGGTTTCCCCAACCTGCTGGATACTGTACTCACCCTGCCAGTCACTCGTTGCCCCGCCATCTGCCTCGGCCCATGAATAGCGGGACTGAAAGCCATCTGCACCCGGAATATCCTGCAGCCCGAACATGGCCTGGTTCAACTGCTGATCAAAGGCCACTTCTCCCCTGCTCTGCAGGCCGGAATCCGGGGCCCTGCCAACCGAGGTCACCTCTCCGCTACTGTTAAAATAGACCATCATACCAGACAACTCCGCACATAAAAACTGCAGGCTCCTGCCCGCACCCGACACAATACTTCTCCACGGCAGCATTTCATGGCTGCTGCCTAAAACACAACAAAGGGACACACTTCTTTTATCGGCAAGACATCAAAAAAACTATAACCTGAAATCTTTTTCGGTGTCGTAGATAAACGAGGACTTAAACTCATTGTATTCCGTGCAGCGCACGAAGCATATTCTTTTTTACCGCCGTCAACCACCCATGCCCGGACAAAAAGGAGACCATAAACCTGCCTCCGGGGGCTTGACAGAAGAATGCTCTCTCCTTACAGAAGGAAAAACCAAAAAAATATTATTGTTCTACAGGAAAAAAGTAAAAAGCTTCACCTTTTGGCTTTTCTTTTCTATTTGATTGAAAACATGGCATAATAGATCGAATAAACTTCACCCCTCACCATACTGCATGTGCCGGTACTGGATAGCCTCGGAAATATGGGCAGAGGTTATCTGTTCTGTACTTTCCAGGTCGGCGATAGTGCGGGCGATCTTGAGAATTCTGGTGTAGGCCCGGGCCGAGAGGCCGAGCCGGT
>CAZPXI010000425.1:0-2603 GCA_964590715.1 uncultured Desulfobulbus sp. | reverse complement strand
ACCAGTAGATGTATAAATTCTGAGGGTTGCCGAAGGGCGTTAAGGCGGAACCGGCGTTTGCTGCCAGTGCCTGCAGGATAACAAGAATATCTTTGCGCTTGATATTGAGTGACAGGGTGATCGGCACCGTCACCAGCAGAACAACATCATTGGTCACCAGCATTGAAAGAAAAAAAGTAGTGACCACCAGCTTTAAAGGCAGGTGCTTCCCCTGCTCTATTATCCTGGAATATCTTGTAATCAATCCACTTTTCCGCAGCCCTTGAACAACCACGAAAAGGGCAAACAGAATAAAAAGCACCTCCATCTCCTGGAGGGAATAGGCGGGTAGATGTCCGCCGTATATGGAGGTTAGCACAACGCCGACACCGGAGACTATCAGCAGCCACTCTTTCAAGATGAAATCAACCAATGAATGTCGCGGCTGCATTCCTGCACCTTCGTCTGCACTCACGTTCTCGACGTGTTCAACTTCTGATCTGTCAAGAAAAGTTAAGGGGGGGTGGGTTCAGATGATCTGTGCTGTTTACGATCACTAGACGACGATTTACAGTGACTTCAGCGTGGAAACATCAACCAGGGCAAGAAGTTTTCAACCCGTGGCAGAACCTGTGTACCATCAAAATCTCAGGCACTGACCATACACTGCAAACCCGTTGCAGGCAAGGCGGGAAAACCGGCATGACTCAACCATAATAATCAATCATAATGGACTCGTAACAAGTCAAAACCGCCATCTGCCCAGTACGGAATTACAATATGGTACGACCTCACCGCCTCCGGTTTCGTGGCCCTTTACGACACCGACAATCATTACAAATCATGAACGACCCGCCAGTCAAGAAGAAAGTTCTACCCTCCATTCCGGGTCGATTTTTTTAATGTATTGCAATTTCCGAAGAGCGGACAACCCGGTTCTTACCCTGAGATTTTGCAGTGTACATTGCCATGTCGGCATATTTCACCAGATCTTCAACACTCAAGCCCTCGTTGTATGCAGCAATTCCGATACTTAGAGTGCGGTTGATTTTTTTCTCAACGCTTTCCGAGGTCGTTACGGTAAATGTACTCTGGGCGAAACTTTCACGAATCCTTTCCGCGACCATCCAGGCTATAGCCTGGTCGGTTTCCGGCAGAATAACCACAAATTCTTCTCCGCCGAACCTGAACGCTTTGTCATAGTTACGAATATTGCTTTTTATAAGCTTACCCAGTTTGGACAAGACCTTATCACCGAATAAGTGACCGTAATTATCATTTAATGTCTTAAAATCGTCAACATCGATCATGAGAATGGAAAACTGGTATTCTTTTCGGGAGCAGCGTATAACCTCATCTTCCATAACCGTGTTGAGGTAGTGTCTATTATACAGGCCTGTAAGTTTATCTGTTATCACCAGGGCCTGGATCTCCATGTTGCGGGAATGAAGGTTTTCAAGTGCTAAACGCAGTTCCTGATTCAAATGATCGATACTCTGCCGTTGAATTTTATCCTGCTTTTTTTGTTTTCGTATCAGAAACAGTAAATTATTGAAGTGTTCACCGAGTTCCTCAACGATTGTCGGGCAGGCATCTTTAAATACATTGCACGACTTGCAGTTGTCATATTTATCAACAAAAGCCCCTTGAGTTTCACCGCCGCAATATGTACCAGAGATCTGCCAGCAGCGTAAGTTTCGCTGATAGAAACTCGGACATTCATTTTTAGTGCAGGTTTTTTCCTGCCAACAGTCAATCAGGTTAGAATTTTCAAACACCACATTATCATTAGTTATAGCCTGATCAAAGAGCGGGAGAATCGCACTCCTTAGATGTTTGAGAATCTGTTCACTGGTCTGGGTTTGATGAAACTTTTCTTCTTGCACCATAAAATATACTCCCCCTCTTTTCCATATGGTATGGTTTAACAGTTCCGCCTTTAGGCTACCTTGAAAAATTGTTTTTCGCCCAGCTGGACGACTCGAACTCTTCGCGTCTCTGATCGTTCAGCGAGCTCTGCATTATGCTTAAAATTTTATCATCGGAATATCAGCCACAGGCCTGTGGTAAAATTTTACGCCTGCCTCGGAGTCTTCGCTTACCTGATCTCGTCATGTTGTCAGGCAACAGCACTGAACGAAAAGCCTGATTTTTCAAACCACCCTTTAGATAAAAGCAATTTCACTAATCATTTGAGAACAGTATATTATATACTTGAAGATTCAAGAAAATTTCGTATCCGATCCACAGCATACTGTACCACACTGTTACAGAGTCCAGGGACATTGACATTACCACGGACGGAAGAGCGATTCATTAAGAATTTCCGCATTTGCGAAAAAAAAGGAAAAAGTCGATTTTTTTGCTGAGTTC
Organism: uncultured Desulfobulbus sp.; assembly: GCA_964590715.1. Lineage (GTDB taxonomy): Bacteria > Desulfobacterota > Desulfobulbia > Desulfobulbales > Desulfobulbaceae > DRLX01. The sequence goes on along the minus strand of CAZPXI010000425.1, from coordinate 251 downwards.
GGTCGTCTGCAGAAGGGGAAATTTTTAAAACTTGACCAAATACCGCGACATTTTCATCTATCATCAATGCCGATGACGTTTTCAAAAATCGATCTCCGGCAAAAGCTCGAACCATCGCGAAGGTGACTGGTTTGCTGAAGAACTAAAACAACTCTTTCCCATCCTCCATTGAGAAAAGAAATACATATAAACACCCTGAACCTTCAATATTCTTGATACAATGAACACAATACAGCAAATAAGCATCTGCC
>CAZPXI010000424.1:0-2603 GCA_964590715.1 uncultured Desulfobulbus sp. | reverse complement strand
GACCATGACCGGATTGATGAGAACCCCTTTATCAAGCGGGAGATGAACAAATGTGTTCTCTGCGGCCTCTGTGTCCGGGTCTGTGACGAGATACAGGGGGTCGGAGCCATTGATTTCGCCTACCGGGGTTTTGATGCCAAGATAGCCCCGGCCTTTGAGAAGGATCTGGATTGCGAATTCTGTGGACAATGTGTTGCCATCTGTCCCACCGGTGCCTTAACCGGTAAGGCCTGGGCGGGCCTGAGCCGTCAGAAGAACGTCAAGTATACAGACACAACATGCCCCTACTGTGGTTGCGGCTGTTCACTGACCCTGCATACCATTGGTGACCAGGTGATCAGGGTTTCTTCCAAGAAAAACAGTCATAACCATGGCTGGCTCTGTGTTAAAGGGCGGTTCGGCTATGAATTTATCAACCGCCCGGATCGTCTCAAAACGCCCTATGTCCGAAAACAGAAAGACGGAGATCTGGAACCGGTCTCCTGGGATGAGGCCCTGGATTTTGTCGTTTCCGGCTTGAAGATGATTAAAGATGAGCATGGGCCGGATGCCATCGGCGGTCTGTCTTCTGCCCGGTGTACCAATGAAGAAAATTATATCTTTCAGAAGTTTTTCCGCACTCTGATCGGGACCAATAATATTGATCACTGTGCCCGGTACTGACACTCCGCCACGGTAGCCGGTCTGGCTGCCAAATTTGGTTCCGGCGCAATGACCAACTCCATTGCGGAAATTGAAAAGAATGATGCGCTTTTTGTCATCGGCTCCAACACCACCGAAAACCATCCGATTGTCGCATTGGCTATGAAAAAGGCGGTTTTCAACGGCGCAAAGCTGATTGTTGCCGACCCGCGTAAAATACCGCTGGTCAAGTTTGCGACCCTCTGGCTCAGGCAGCGTCCGGGAACCGACACCGCCCTGGTCAACTCCATCATGCACGTGATCCTTGATGAAGGGCGTGAGGACAACACCTTTATTGGTGAAAAGACGGAAGGTTTTGAAGAATTTAAAAAGTCGCTGCAGGAGTTCACGCCTTTTTACGGCGAAAAGATCACCGGAGTACCGGCGGCAGACATTGTCAAGGCGGCGAGAATTTACGCCGAAGCGGACCGGGCCGGTATCTATTATGCCATGGGCATTACTCAGCATTCCATGGGAACTCATAATGTGCACGCCCTTGCCAACCTTGCCATGCTCACCGGCAATCTCGGCCGGGAGTCCTGCGGGATAAATCCGCTCCGGGGACAGAATAATGTTCAGGGCGCCTGTGATATGGGCTGTTCTCCCAATGTCCTGACCGGTTACCAGAGCGTGACCGATCTCGAGGTTCGCCGGAAGTTTGAAGAGATGTGGGGCGTGCCGGTGCCGGAAAAAGTCGGACTGACCGCTACCGAAATGACCGAAGCCATGCATGAGGGCACCCTGAAAGGGTTGTATATCATGGGTGAGAACCCTGCCCTGTCCGACCCGAATATACGACATTCGACCAAGGCCTTTAAGAAGCTGGATCTTCTCATTGTTCAAGATATTTTCATGTCGGAAACGGCAGAACTGGCTGATGTGGTGCTGCCCGCGGCTTCATTTGCCGAAAAAGACGGAACCTTTACCAACACCGAGCGCAGAGTGCAGCTGGTCAGAAAAGCCGTTCCTCCTCCCGGCCAGGCCAAAGACGATTTGACCATTCTCAATGAAATTGCCTCGCGGATGGGCGGTAAGACCCATCATATTGCCGAGGTCGTTACCAACCTCGGCTTTAAGCGCAAGAGTGTCGAGGATATTGACCGAACCCATCTCGCCCCTGAAGAGGCCTTTCTCGAGGCACTCCTGCTCTGGGACGCCATGCGGGGCATGACTTATCAACGGCTGAAAAAAGGAGGGCTGCAGTGGCCCTGTCCGTCCCGCAGTCATCCCGGAACACCGTACCTGTTTAAGGATGGTTTTCCCCGGGGCAGTGAAGGCAAAGCCCTTTTTACCCAGGTTCCCCATGTGGAGTCGGATGAGTTGCCGGATAAGGCGTATCCGTTTATCCTCACCACCGGTCGGCTGCTCTTTCAGTATCATACCGGCACCATGACCAGGAGATCCAAAGGTCTGGAAGCGGCGGCCCCGGAGCCTTTTATTGAACTCAGCTCCGTTGATGCCAAGCGAATCGGTCTGGTTAATGGGGAGATGGCCCGGGTGAGCTCACGCCGCGGCTCCATTTGTCTGAAGGTCAGGATAACGGATCGGGTTCCGGAGAAAGTTGTATTTATTCCTTTTCATTATCGGGAGGCCGCTGCCAACATCCTGACCAATGATGCCCTGGATCCGACCTGTAAGATCGCCGAGGTCAAGGTCTGTGCGGTCAGCGTTGAAAAGGCCGATGAGGACGGCTATGACGAAGGTGTCGGTGTCGGCAAGAAAAAGGGAGCTCTTCGTGAGAAAACGAAAGAAGCTCAGATGTAAGGTATGACGTTATAGCGGTATGTTGAGTGAGTTTTGAGCAGAGCCGCTGGTAAATAGTTATTTCCGGTCGTGTTTTTTACCGTGCTTAACCGGTTACCCCATGGCAGGCAACTCGGCATGAACCGACATCGCGTATCTCCGGCGCGGTTGTCCGGCAG
>CAZPXI010000423.1:0-2609 GCA_964590715.1 uncultured Desulfobulbus sp. | reverse complement strand
ATATGTTCGAGGATAATCTTCAGGATTCTCCGTACCGGCTCAGCCGCACCCCAGAGCAGCTGGTCACCGACGGAAAAGGCGCTGAGGTATTCCGGCCCCAGGTTCATCTTGCGCAGACGGCCCACCGGAACATCCAGCGTTCCCGTAACCCGGGTCGGCGTTAATTCTCTTAATGTTTCCTCTTTGGTATTGGCAACCAGATAAACCCAGTCATTCTGTGCGGCAATGGCCGCTTCGATATCGGCAAGCGGCACATCGCGATTGAGCTTGATGGTAAAGGCCTGGCTGTGGCAGCGCATGGAACCGACCCGGACACAACAGCCGTCAATGGGAATCGGATTGTCGCTGCGGCCGAGAATTTTATTGGTCTCGGATATCCCTTTCCACTCCTCACGGGTCTGGCCGTTCTCCATGGCCCGGTCGATCCAGGGGATCAGGCTTGCAGCCAGCGGCGCCCCGAAATGTTCGGTCGGAAAGGCGCTGTTTCGCAGGGTGTTTATGACGTTGCGGTCAACATCCAGGATGGCATTGCCCGGATCATCAAGCAGGGTGCTGCAGTTCTCTCCGATAATCCGCATCTGGCTGACCAGTTCCCGCATATTTTTGGCACCGGCACCGGAAGCGGCCTGATAGGTCTGAGAGGTCACCCACTCAACCCAGCCCTGCTCAAACAGTCCGCCGAGTCCCATGAGCATGAGTGAAACCGTACAGTTACCACCGATATAATCTTTGACCCCGTCGGCAAGCCCCTGATCAATGACCGCCCGGTTGACCGGGTCCAGAACGATAATGGCATCCTCTTCCATCCGCAGGGTCGAGGCGGCATCGATCCAGTACCCCTGCCAGCCCGCCTTCCTGAGTTCGGGGTATACCTTTGCAGTATAGCTCCCGCCCTGGCAGGAGAGGATAACATCCAGCGCTTTAAGAAGGTCAATCTCATGGGCATCAAGCAGTTCATAGGTGGTTCCGTCCACCTCCGGTCCGGCCTGGCCGACCTGTGAGGTCGAAAAGAAAGAAAAAGTACTGCCCTCAAAATCACCCTCTTCGCGCATCCGCTCCATCAACACCGAGCCCACCATGCCGCGCCAACCGATTATGCCTACATTCTTCATTTTTTTACTTATCCGTTTATTTTTTATTTCTTTTTCTTTTTTCAGTTTTCAGCACCGTCATCCGTCAAGCCGAAGATAATGCACCAGCTCCCGGGCAATAAGGGGAGCCACCGAGTAGACTTCAAGAAGCCCATCCGACTGCCGTCCGGGGTAGGTGTCCGCCCCGACAATACAGGAAATCCCTTTTTCCTTGAATTTCGCGCGCGCGTTGCCGGCCATGACCAGATGGGTAGCCATGACAATCACATCAACCGCCCCGGCCTCATAACACCTGTCCACGGTCTGAAGCATGGAGCCGCCGGTCCGGATCATATCATCACAGATAATCGCCGTCCGCCCTTTGACCGTACTGGATAACTGGCCGACAATGGTCTGGTCCACATCATAGCGATCCTTGTTGGCTGCGGTGTGGGGGCAGCCAAGTAAACCGGCCAGACGGGCCACCCGTTTGGAAAAACCGTAATCCGGGGACACCAGGACATAGTTTTCAACCTGCAGCTGTTGAATCTTGTCGGCGGCCAGCTGCTCGGTCCAGATATGCCGGGTCCGGATTTCACCGGCATGGGCATGAAGCACCGCCTCGGAATGGAGATCAAGAAAGGCGACATAGTTAGGCCGGGTCCGAAAAATCTGCCGGGTCCGGGTAATGCCCTTGGGAATTTCGCCGGATTCAGGTTTAGCCCGCTCCATGGTGGAATATCCCAGATACGGAATGACCACATTGACCGTGCCTGCGTTCCAGTACCGGCAACCGGCAATCAGGTCAAGAAGTTCCTGGTGGGCGCTGTCATCCGGGGTGGAAGCCACCAGAACAACATCACGGCCGGAGACATCACAGGGAAAGGCATGGTAAGTCTCACCATCGGCAAACTCTTTCCGTTCCATTTCAGTCAGGTCTACCCCGAGATTGTCAGCAACCTTGGCGGTAAGAGTCTCCGCCGGTCTGTTTGCCAGCAGCAGAATATTGTCGAGGTGAGCCATAACCTTTACCCGTTACCCAAGGGCGGCAACGATGGCATCACCCATGGCTGCGGTGTTGACGGTGCTGCTTCCGGGGGTTGCAATATCTGCCGTCATAATGCCCTTATCCAGAGTGGCTGAAACCGCCTGATCAATGGCTGCCGCCGCTTCTTCCATTCCAAGACTGTAGCGCAGCATCATGGCAGCGGAGAGAATCTGGGCAATGGGATTGGCAATACCCTGGCCGGCAATATCCGGAGCCGAACCACCGGCGGGCTCAAACAGGCCGAAATTATCGCCATTGAGACTGGCCGAGGCCAGCATGCCCATGGAACCGGTCAGCATGGCGGCCTCATCGGAGACAATGTCACCAAACATGTTGCCGCAGAGCAGAACGTCGAACTGCTGTGGCCGGCGGACCAGCTGCATGGTCGCATTGTCGACATAGATATGATCAAGTTCCACATCCGGATAGTCGGCGGCAATCTCGGTAACCACTTCACGCCAGAGTACCATGGTGGTCAGGACATTGGCCTT
>CAZPXI010000422.1:0-2622 GCA_964590715.1 uncultured Desulfobulbus sp. | reverse complement strand
GAGCGCTTGAATGGCATTCAAGAGGTCTGCGGTTCGATCCCGCATACCTCCACCACAGTAAATTCAAAGGGTTACGATCATTATAGTCGTAACCCTTTTTGTATTCCAATTTCCTTCCGACTTCTACCCAACAACGTATACTTCACCTCTTTTCGTCCGAAATTCACAGCCTTGTCGCAGTACTTCTTGATAGACCCCGTCAATTCAAATTCCCAGAGAATTCAGATAACTTATTGCATAATTTTAGTATCGTGCCATAATATGAGTGACAAAAAGAAGACACATCCATTTTCCACCCACACCTCCCAGTTGAAGGGTTAGCCTGTCAACTTCCAGGGTAGTCACAACCTACGGAAAACGCATGGAACATACAGAACTGTATATTCAACTCTTCAGCATCCACGGCCTGATCCGTGGAAAGATGCCGGAGCTTGGCAGAGACGCCGATACCGGCGGTCAGGTAAAATATGTTCTGGAACTTGCCAAGGCGCTTGGCGAACGGGATGATGTAGCCCGAGTCGATCTGGTCACCAGACTCATTGACGACAAAACCGTTGATCCCGTATATGCCCGCCCCATCGAATCACTCTCAGCTAAAGCTCAGATTGTCCGCATCCGGTGCGGCGGTCGAAAATACATAAGAAAGGAACTCCTCTGGCCGCATCTTGAAGAATTTATTGACGGAACGATCCGTTTTCTCAAATCCCAGAATACAATTCCAGACATTTTCCACGGCCATTATGCCGATGGAGGGTACATTGCCATGGAGCTTGCGGCCGCCTTTGACACCCCCTTTGTTTTCACCGGCCATTCCCTGGGCAGAAACAAAAAGATCAAACTGCTGGACGATGGTCTCAGTGAGGCACGGATTGACAGGCAGTATAAAATTAATACCCGTATTGCAACGGAAGAAGATATCATAGAAAAGGCAAACCTTATCATCACCTCCACTCAGCAGGAAATAGATAAACAGTACGGCCTCTATAACAGCGGCACCCATAATAGATTCATTGTCATTCCTCCCGGCATCGACCTGGAAACCTTTTATCCCTATTATGACCCCCAACTTGACAGTGATCTGCTCAACGAGGAAATCAAGCAGACCAGATTTACGTTGCTGGAAGAGCTGCACCGCTTCTGGGCCCAACCGGAAAAGCCTTTTATCCTCGCTCTGTGCCGGCCGGACCACCGAAAAAATATTACAGGCCTGATTGAAGCATACGGTGCCAACAAACAGTTACGGGCCATTGCCAACCTTGCTATTTTTGCCGGCATTCGCAGCAACATCATAACAATGGAGGAAAATGAGCAGGAAGTTTTAACCGATATGTTGCTCCAGATGGACCGCTTTGACCTGTACGGCAAACTGGCCATACCTAAAAAGCACAGTTTTGCCACCGAGGTTCCGGAACTCTACAGGTTATGCGCGGAAAGCCATGGTGTATTTGTAAATCCCGCCATGACCGAGCCTTTCGGCATCACGCTGATCGAGGCATCTGCCTGCGGTCTCCCCATCGTGGCCACAAACGACGGCGGTCCGGTTGACATTGTTGCAAACTGTGAAAACGGGATACTGGTTAACGCTGACAGGCCCGCCGAGATTGGTGATGCGATTCTGTCCATTCTCATTGACCAGGACACATGGAATACGTTGTCAAATAATGGAATCAACGGAGTCCGCAGCTATTATTCCTGGACGGCTCATTGTGAAAAAACTATGCAGCAATTCAGTACCTTTTTTCCGGCCATAAAAGCCAATGATGAGAAAACCGGAGGAATACACCCCAAACCGCAGCGCCCCTCTTTCGGCAAACGGCTCACCGGTCTCAATCGATTGATGATCACAGATATCGACAACACCCTTATCGGCGACGACACCAGCATGCAGCAGCTTTTCACCCTGCTTGAGCAACATCGTGACAGCCTTGCCTGGGGCGTGTCCACCGGCCGCAGCCTGGAACTGACTATCAGCGCCATGACCGAATACAACATTCCCATGCCCGATATCATTATTTGTTCCGTAGGCACGGAAATATACTACGGCCCGGATCTGCGCATAGATAAGGGCTGGCAACGACATATTTCCCATCAGTGGAGGCCGGAGAAGATCAAGGAGGCCCTGGGAAACATCGACTTCCTGACCTTCCAGGAAGCCGAGGGACAGCGCAGTCATAAAATCAGCTACTACATGGCCGACGATTACGACTACCATTTCTGGGTGTATTATATGATCAAGGAGGCCGGCCTCCGCTGCCGGATTATCTACTCGCACGGACAATTCCTGGATATCGTGCCGGTACGCGCCTCCAAAGGCAAGGCCATCGACTACCTGCGCTACAAGTATGAATTCTCACCACTCAACGTGATGGTTGCAGGAGACTCCGGCAATGACGAAGACATGCTTTCCGGCAAGGCCTGCGGGCTGGTTGTCGGCAACTACAGCGAAGAACTGGAGAAACTAAAAGGACGGCGGAACATCTACTTCAGCGATCAAAAATATGCCGCCGGTATCATTGACGGCCTGGGCCATTACGGCTTTATCTAATGTCTGTCCATAAATGAGGATTTTTTCGAAGTCTCGTGCCTCGCCATCTGTTCAGGTCAGGTCAGCATAGACTCCGA
>CAZPXI010000421.1:0-2625 GCA_964590715.1 uncultured Desulfobulbus sp. | reverse complement strand
TGTCGCGGGCGGCGGCTTCCGAGCCGCAATCAATGTAATCCTCATAGGCAATCACTTCGGCCCGAATGAAACCGCGCTCGAAATCCGAGTGAATTTTTCCGGCCGCACCGGGAGCGGTTGTGCCCCTGGTGATGGTCCAGGCCTTGGTTTCCTTCTCACCCACCGTGAAATAGGTGATCAGGCCGAGCAGGTCGTAGCCGGCATGGATCAGCCGGTTCAACCCGGGTTCCTCCATGCCCATCTCGGTCAGAAATTCCTGCTGCTCTTCCGCATCCAGCAGGCTCAATTCCTGTTCAATACCGCCGGCAATGGTCACCACCGAGGCACCCTCGCCTGTCGCCTGTTCCCGGAGTCGATCCACAAAGGGATTGCCGGTGGCAAGATCGTCCTCACTGACATTGGCCACATAGAGAACCGGCTTGGTGGTCAGCAGACAGAGTTCGCGCTGGAGCAGTTCCTGGGCTTCATCTTCCGCCTCAACCAGTCGTGCGGGCTGACCATCATCCAGAACATCTTGAATCTTCTCCAGAAAAGCCGCTTCAGCGATAAATTTCTTATCGCCGGATTTTGCCTGGCTTGACGCCTTTTTCAGGCGCTTGGCAACGGTATCAAGATCAGCCATAATCAGCTCCATGGAGATGACTTCCAGATCACGAATGGGATCAATGGAGCCGTCCACGTGGACGATATTGTCATCTTCAAAACAGCGGACCACATGGAGGATGGCATCGACCTGGCGAATATGACCCAGGAACTGATTGCCCAGTCCCTCGCCCTGGCTGGCACCTTTGACCAGACCGGCGATATCGACAAACTCCATCTGGGTGGGCACCTTATTTTTCGTCTTGACAAGACCGGCCAGAATGTCGAGTCTCTCGTCAGGCACGGCAACGATCCCGACATTGGGCTCAATGGTACAAAAGGGGTAATTTTCCGCGTCTATGGCGGCGGCGGTCAGGGCATTAAATATGGTCGATTTGCCCACATTGGGCAGACCGACTATTCCACAACGAAATCCCATGGGATATTTTTCTCCATTTTTCCATACAGGAAAGATCTGATTCGAGTATAATGTATTGGTTAAGATTTTGTCCCCTGTGATACACACCCCCATCGTATTTTGCAAGCAATTATGAGCCGGGCCACACGCGGAGCTGCAACCCCGGAGCAGGTTCCCTTATGAAAGCTGATATCCTGATAACAGATACCCTTCTCCTCCCGGATCCCGGTGCAAAAACACTGATCCGGGACGCCTGCGTTGCGATTGCGGCAAATCGCATAACCTATGCCGGTCCCATGGCAGGGTGTGTCGAAGTAGAGGCCGAGAAAGTCATAGACGGACATGGTCGTCTTGCAATGCCGGGCCTGGTCAACCTCCACGGCCACGCGCCAATGACCCTGTTTCGGGGGCTGGCCGACGACCTGCCGCTGGCCGACTGGCTGAACAACCATATCTTCCCGGCAGAGGCCCGGGCCGTCAACCCGGAAATGGCCTACTGGTGTAGTTCTCTTGCCGCAGCCGAGATGATTGCTTCAGGAACAACCCTTACCGCCGACGGCTACTTCCATGAACATGATGTGGCCCGCGCCTTTGCAGATGCCGGTCTACGGGCGGTGGCCGCCCAGGGCATCATCGACTACCCGGCCCCCGGGATCCCGAATCCGGAAAAAAATATCGACGCAGCGGCAGCCTTTATCAAAACCCGGCAACAGGATGATTCTCCGGTTCGCCCCGCTCTCTTTGCCCATTCGCCTTATACCTGCTCAAACAACACCCTGCAGCGGGCAAAACAACTGGCAAATGCAACCGGGGTTCAACTCTACATCCATGTGGCGGAAACCGAACAGGAACACTCCCTTATCAAGGAACCGCTTGGAAGCAGCCCGATTAAACATCTGCAGGGCCTGGGCATCCTGGATGAAAACACCGTCTGTGTCCACTGCGTGTGGACGGACCAGGAGGATCTGCAGATTCTGGCCGGACAGGGAAGCCCGGTGGTGCTCTGCCCGCAGAGCCATCTGAAGCTGGCCTCGGGCATGGCCGACCTGCCCCGGATGCTGGAGATGGGCGTACTGGTCGGACTCGGCACCGACGGCTGCGCAAGCAACAACAGCCTGGACATGTTCCGGGAAATGGACATCTGCGCCAAAATACAAAAACTGCACAGGCTCGACCCGGTAGCTGTTCCGGCAACCGAGGTTCTGAAGCTGGCGACGATAAATGGAGCGGCCATCAGCGGGTTCCCTGGTCATACCGCCACCCTTGCCCCGGACAGCCCGGCCGACCTGATCCTCATCGACCTGCAGCAGCCCCATCTGCAGCCGTTCTACAACGGTGACCTGCTGGTCTATGCCGCAAGCGGAGCAGACGTACGAACCGTCATTATCGACGGCCGGATTGTTATGGAAGAGGGTAAACTGCTCACCATCGATCTGGATGAAGTTCTGCAACAGGTTCGTTCCCTGGCTGTAGCGTAGGAACACAACTATCGTGTTGTCCAGAAAAATACACGATTTCAGCTACGGTTTACGAGGTCTGTATAGAGGAAAGGACAAGGGATCATCAGAAAAAATCCAGCGCAGGTTTTCAAAAGGCGGACCATCTGATATACTTAGAGTGATTAT
>CAZPXI010000420.1:0-2638 GCA_964590715.1 uncultured Desulfobulbus sp. | reverse complement strand
TCTGCTACTTTATAATCACTCATTTTCTTTATAGTACTCCAAGAGTTCGTGGTTAACGCTGAAACGATTAATCATTAAAAATTTCGTAACCGATCATAGGTTTTCTAACTGTCTGGCCTTATGTACCTCACAGGTGCCCCGGATGTGCACGATAGTTCCTCTCCGTATAGAGAAGAATATCGCGTGAAAATGGGGATACCTGTGAAGACTTACAAGATTTCAGATACCGGCTACGCTCTTCAGTTCTTCCGCCTTATCGGTACGCTCCCAGGTAAAATCGGGTAACTCCCGGCCAAAATGCCCATAGGCGGCAGTCTTCTTATAAATCGGACGCAGCAGGTCAAGCTGTTGAATAATTGCCTTAGGCCGCAGATCAAAGACTTCACTAATGATCTCTCTGAGGCGTTCATCGGAAACTTTGCCGGTACCAAAGGTTTTAACATTGATGGAAACCGGCTGGGAGATACCGATGGCATAAGCGACCTGTACCTCGACCTCTTTGGCCAGGCCGGCGGCAACGATATTTTTTGCCACATAACGCCCCATGTAGGATGAAGAACGATCGACCTTGGACGGATCCTTGCCGGAAAAAGCACCACCACCATGGGAACCACGGCCACCGTAGGAATCAACGATGATCTTGCGGCCGGTTACCCCGCAGTCACCGACCGGGCCGCCGATAACAAAGCGGCCGGTGGGATTGATAAAGAACTTGGTCTGCTCATCCAGCATGTCGGCCGGAAGAATCGGCTTGATGATTTCCTCCATAACCCCTTCCTTCAGGTCGGCATACACCACGTCGGGACTGTGCTGAGTGGAGAGGACAACCGCCTCAATCCTCTTAGCCACATTGTTCTCGTACTGAATGGTTACCTGGCTCTTGGCATCGGGACGAAGCCAGGGCAGGAGACCGGCCTTTCGAACCTCTGCCTGCCGCTTCACCAGCCGATGGGCATAGGTTATGGGCATCGGCATCAGGACATCGGTTTCATCACAGGCATAGCCGAACATCAACCCCTGGTCACCGGCACCCTGATCCAGGTCCAGCCCCTTGCCCTCGTCAACGCCCTGGGCAATATCAGCCGACTGCTTATCAATAGAGGTCAGAACCGAGCAAGACTGCCAGTCAAATCCCATATCCGAAGAGTTGTAGCCGATTTCACGAATGGTCTCACGGACAACGCTGGGCATATCGATCCAGGCCGAGGTGGTGATTTCTCCGGCAATCATTGCCAGGCCGGTGGTCACCAGGGATTCACAGGCAACACGGGCATGAATATCCTGTTCCAGAATGGCATCAAGAATGGCATCGGAAATCTGATCGGCAACCTTATCGGGATGTCCCTCGGAAACGGATTCAGAGGTAAAAAGATGAGTAGGCATGTATTTCTCCTCGAACCGGTCAAACCGGTTTAAAATAATTATATTTCCAGAGAGTTAAAAACCCGCCGGAATTCCTGTTCAGGTTGTTTCTCCTTGCCGAACCTGTCGGACAAAGTCAACCACTATATCCCATTTATTCAGCGGGCTGATCAGGTACAGACCATGGATAAAAGGACGGATATCTTCAATCAGCTGCCCGGTGTATTCAAGCGCAACTTTACGCTGATCACCGACCTCATCATAGGCGGCAAGCCGTTTGCGCAACTCCTCGGGCACGGATATGCCCGGTACCTCATTATGGAGGAACTCAGCATTTCTCGAAGAGATCAGCGGAAAAATCCCGGGAAAGACCAAGATATCCACATGGCTGATCCGCTCCATCATCTGCTCAACCACTTCACGGGAAAAGAGGGGCTGGGTCATGGCAAAACGGGCACCGAGTCCTGCTTTTTTCTCCAGCCTGCCTATCTGCAGGCCCGGGCTTGAAGGCCGGAAACTAAAGGCGGCACCAATGGAAAAGTTGGTCTCCTCCTTGGTGGAACGTCCCGCCATATTCACTCCCCGGTTCAATCCGGCCAGCATGCGGATCAGGCCCTCGGAACGCAGGTCAAAAACCCCGGTCACTCCGGGCTGATCCGTACCGCTGGCAGAATCACCGCTTACAGCCAGTACCGCCTCGATCCCGAGCAGATGTGCTTCCATCATCCGGGACTGGAGGCCGAGCGCATTGAGATCACGGCCGGTTTGATGAATAATCGCCTGGATACCGGTGCGCTGACGAATCAGCGATGCCATCCCCAGGTTGCCGGTTCGCAGGATAGCCAGCGGATTTTCGCCCAGGGAGACGGCATCAACTCCGGCCGCAGCCAGCTCTGCAGCTCCCTTCAAGACCGGTTCTACATCAAGATGGGTCGGCGGGTCAAGTTCGGCAATAATCGGCAGGCGCTTTCGGTTCAGACCGACCAGAAAACCACCCGGCTTGGTCTTGACCTCGGTCAGGGTATCTTCCCGGCTGCTGACGGCAATCCGTTCTCCCCGGATTCGCACCGGTTTGATGCGCAGGGCGGAACGAAACTCCTGCACGTGGGCGGGAGTGGTGCCGCAGCAGCCACCGATCAGGTGGACCCCGTACTTGATCATCTCCCGAGCCCGGGCCGCCATATACCCGGGCTGGGCCGGATAGATGGTTCTGCCGCCTACCATTTCCGGCATACCGGCATTTGGAAAGGCAGACAGGGCGGTTCCTTCACCGGCA
>CAZPXI010000419.1:0-2642 GCA_964590715.1 uncultured Desulfobulbus sp. | reverse complement strand
CGGCGGTTCAAGGCCGACATGGAAACGACTGGTTTTTTCAGTCGCACCATGGATGTCGGCGGCCGGCTCAAAGCGGGTGAAAAAAGTCCAGAGAAATTCCTGCAGATTGCAGGTCGCCTCCTCGGTCGAATCAACCAGCAGCAGCACAGGCCAGTCGGCCACCCCGGAAAAACGTGCGAGTTCTGCCGCCTGATCGGGAGCTTGTTCGTAGGATTGTCCCTGGACGACTAGAGTCCCCGGAAGATAGGGTACAGGATTCGAGCAGTCTGCAGGCAGGGAACCGTTGAATTCCCGGGGCAGTTCCCGCAGCTTTTCCTTGCCAAGCCCCATCATCATGGCCTTGGAGCCCTTGTTGACCGAAGGACCGGTGTAATCCAGAGTATCCTGGGAGACGTTGGCAAAGACAAACAGATCCTGGTCCCACTGGATTCGTTCAAGGATATGCTGCCAGAGAACGGGGAAGTCGGCTACATCCAGACTGCCGTCGGTGAGCAGGAGAAACTTGGTCAATGAGAGTTGACCCTCGCCGAGAATACGGAGGCCGCTGGCAAAGGCCTCACGCGGATAACGATCGGCGACCCGGGCTGCGGCAAGGCAGTGAAATCCGGTCTCGCCGAAGGTTTTGAGCTGCCTCACCCCGGACATGACCAGGGGAAAGAGGGGAGAGAGCAGTTCCTGGAGGAAATCTCCAATAAAATAATCTTCCTGCCTGGGGCGTCCGACAACGGTTGCCGGGTAGACGGCATTCTTGCGGTGGTAGAGATGACTGGTTTGAAAGACCGGGTAATCGTGCTGGAGCGAGTTGTAGCCGTAATGGTCGCCGAAAGGTCCTTCAGGTCGGCGCAGGTTCGGAGGAACAATGCCCTTGATCGCAAACTCGGCCTCGGCAACCAGACGATGTCCGCCCCTGGGATCTGCGGCCATATCCAGTTTCTTCCCCTGCAGCAGGGAGGCGAGCATAAGTTCGGGAATGTTCTCGGGCAGTGGGGCAATGGCAGCCAGCATCAGGGCGGGCGGACCGCCGATGTACAGGGTCATGGGCAGGGCCTGGTTTTTTTGTTCCGCCGCGTGATAATGATATCCGCCTCCCTTGTGGATCTGCCAGTGGATACCGGTTGTGGTGTCGTCATAGCGTTGAATGCGGTACATGCCCAGATTATGGCCCAGGCCGTCCGGATGTTCGGTGTAGACCAGGGGCAGGGTGACAAAGGGGCCGCCGTCGGAGTGCCAGGAGGTGAGCATGGGCAGTTCGTTCAGGCGGGCGGGTTGCATGCAGCACTCCATGACCGGTGCGTTTTTAGTGGACTTTAAGCCGACTCTCAAACCTTGGCCGAGCAGAGGCCGAGCCTGCCAGAGGGTGGACATCTTGGGCGGCATCAGGTGCTCGACAAGATTGACCAGGTCGCGGACAAAATCAAGGGGCCGACGGCCAAAGGCAAGCTCCAGCCGTTCGTTGGTGCCGAACAGGTTGGTCACCACTGGAAATGAAGAACCTTTGACCTTGGTGAAGAGCAGGGCCGGCCCCTGCCCGGCGATAACACGCCGGTGAATTTCTGCAATCTCAAGATAGGGATTCACCTCATTGTCAATGATCAGCAACTGGTCATTTTTTTGCAGGATATCGAGGAAATTGCGCAGATTCAGAATAGGAGGCATATTCAGGTGTCAGGTGTTTTCAGTGGAAGAAGGGCTTTTTGATTCTGTAGGCCTTTGTTTGTCTGGCCTGTTGCGTCTGTCCGGACACCGGTTAATGGTGATGGTCGTGATCATCAAGGAACAGCTCATGGTACTCTTTTTCCTGCAGGTGGGTGCGCATGAGTGCGGAAAGCAGGTCGACCACCTGTTCTATCTCATAATCGTCAAGACGCGGGATAAGAGCGTCAAGCAGTTGATCCCGGCAGAAGAGATTGAGGAAAAGGGCAAGCGAACGTTCATCGGTCATCCGGTCTAAGCCGAAACAGATCTCGTCTGCAGGTATGGACGTTTTTTCGGTCACAGTCAGCCTTCGAGGATTTTCCACCAGACTTTGCGACTGCGTGGGCCGTCGTATTCACAGAAAAAAATACGCTGCCAGGTGCCGAGTCGTATCCGGCCGTTTTCGATAAATACAGAGGCGGAACTGCCGGTCAATGTGGTCATCATATGGGAGGGCGAGTTGCCCTCCCGGTGTTTGTACGGATACTCATCGGGGATGATGTGGGCAAAGACCCCGATCAGATCGCCCTGGACAGCCGGATCGGCGCCCTCGTTGATGGTGATGCCCGCAGTGGTGTGCGGGTTATAGACCACCAGCAGACCGTCGCTTACGCCGCTGTCGTCAACCGCCTGCTGGAGTTGTGTCGTGATATCGACAAACTCCATGCGGGCGGAGGTGGAGACGGCAAATTGACCCGAGGGCATATGGAAATCCCTTAGTTCTGCAGCTGCCAGTGGCCGTTGTCATCACGGCAGGCCGTGGTGTATGTCTTATCCATCTTGCCGTCGATCATAGCATCAATCTCTGCTTTACGACAGACCCTGTTTGTCGCTGGATTGGTATATGCCGGTTGCGGGGTGACATTATACTGGTTGCCGTTATCGGGGTTGACCCATGAGGAGGTTCGGTTGGAGACCCCCCGTTCATAGACATGATTAAGTTGTTG
>CAZPXI010000418.1:0-2644 GCA_964590715.1 uncultured Desulfobulbus sp. | reverse complement strand
CCGCCGCCTTGATAAGTTGCGAAAACAGGGAAACCTGGGCAAAGGCGTGCCCATGGAAAACGGCGGCACCCTGCGCATCACGGTGGAAAAGGAACGTATGGAAGGAATCGGCATGGATCTGTCCGTGCCGGACAACCGCATCATCGCCACCGCCTATAACCTGAGGGACAACGGCAAACAGGTCACCTTTGTCTCCAAGGACATCAATGTTCGGCTTAAGGCCGATGCCCTCGGGATTGAGGTCAAGGATTTTGAAAAGGAAAAAGCGGATTATGACACCCTTTATACAGGCTGGCAACAACTGGTTGTCCCGGCCGGGCAAATCGACGCCATGTACCGGCAGGAAGAGGTTACGCTCAAGGATGTCGAACTCCTGAATAATGAATGTATTCTGCTGGTGGACGAGGGCAATCCCAAGCATACCGGTATGGGTCGAGCGATTGGCCCGGACAGGGTACGCGCCCTGAACCCGAACTACGAATCGGCCTGGAAGGTCACCCCGCGCAGCAAGGAGCAGCGCATGGCGCTGGAACTGCTCATGGATCCATCTCTGCCCCTGGTCACCCTGATCGGTCAGGCGGGTACGGGTAAAACTCTGCTGGCGCTGGCAGCCGGTATGGCAGCTACCCTTCAGGATAAATCCTACGAAAAAATGCTGGTTTCCAGGCCGGTCATACCCCTGGGCCGTGACATCGGCTACCTGCCCGGCTCTAAAGATGAAAAGATGAAACTGTGGATGCAGCCGATTTTTGACAACCTCTCTTATCTTCTGGGGTTACCCAATAACGGCGACAAGGAGGAGACGACCCCGCAGATGGTCAACCGCCTGATTAAAGAGGAAAAAATCGAACTCGAAGCATTGACCTACATTCGCGGCCGCTCCATATCCAGGCAGTATGTGATCATTGATGAAGCCCAGAACCTGACCCCGCATGAGGTGAAAACTATTATCAGCCGGGCCGGGGAGGGAACAAAAATTGTCATGACCGGAGACCCCGAACAGATAGACAACCCATATCTTGATGCAAGCAGTAACGGTTTGAGTTATACTGTGGAACGGTTGAAAGGAAAGGAGCTCTGTGGACACATCACCCTGACCAAATCCGAACGGAGTCACCTTTCGGCTCTAGCCGCTGATTATCTATAGCCACCTTGAAAAATTAACCCGTGGCGGGTACCCCTGACGGGAAGAAGCCGCTCGTTTTCAATAAAAATAAAAATAAAACAAAAAAATGCGACAATATCTAATTGATGAACTTTCCTTTCTGGAACGGGACAACCTGGAACATTACCTGAAACGAACCCTGAAAGCGGCCGGGATTGAAGGGGCATTTTTCCTGGAACTACCGCAGGATCTCTGGTCGAAAGAGCAGCAGGGCCATGACGACTGCGGCCCCTTTTATTTCTCGGTCATTCTGGAAAAGGAGTCGATCCGGTTTGAATTCCTGATCCGGAGCTCCAACAACCTGCACTGCTCCTGCATTACCTGGCCAACACCTGACCAGCGCCGGTTTGTGCTCGATTTTGCCGACCGGATGCTTGAAGAAGAGCTGATCCGGGCCTGAGTAATGGAGAAAATACCACTCAACCAGCGGATTATCTTTGCCCTGGATTTTGCCGATCCCCGGGAAGCCCTTGCCTGGGTCGACCGGATTGATGATCAGGTACAGTTCTTTAAAGTCGGCCTGCAGCTCTTTCTCGCCGGTGGCTGGCCGGTAATCGATCACATTGTTGGTCGCGGCAATCAGGTCATGCTGGATCTGAAGTTGTATGATATCCCCGCCACCGTACAGCTGGCAGTTGCCCAGTTTGGAGGGCGGGGCATTACCTTTGCCACCGTTCACGGCTATGGCCCGGTAGTTGAAGCCGCCCTGGCTGCGGATTCCGGGGTTCGGATCCTGGCGGTTACTGTGCTCACCTCCATGGGCAATGAAGAACTGGCTGAGTTGAACTACCAGGGAACGGTTGAGCAGCTGGTCATGGAACGGGCCAAAAGGGTTCTTTCCCTGGGCTGTGACGGCCTGGTCTGTTCCGCCCGGGAAGCGGCTGGATTACGGCAGGAGTTCGGGGCTGCATTTTCCATGGTTACCCCGGGTATCCGTCCGCCTGATGCAGCAGCCAACGATCAGCAACGCATTGCCACCCCGGGCCGGGCCATCCTGGACGGGGCCGACCACCTGGTTATCGGCCGTCCCATCCGTGATGCCGAAAATCCAGCCGCCACAATTGCGGCCATCCAGAAGGAGATTTCCACAGCCCTTGCCCAAAACGCTTCATAACCACCCATGCACAGACGCATCTTTGCCATAGGGGATTCACACTCCCTGCGCTGCTTTGAAAATCATCCGGATATTGCCGACTCAACAGTCCTGTTCGGCTACAACAAGCTGGATGCAAAGACAGCGTTTAACCTGCCCCGGCATGATAAAAAAATACAGAAGATCAGTAAAGCCCTGCCAGACCGCCACCTGATCTTTGTCTTTGGCGAGGTGGATATCCGTATTCACATCAAGTACAAGCACCAGCAGACCGGCCTTCCCGTCAACGAGTTGATCCGCAACACCGCCGACCGCTATACCGGCTATGTTGAATCCCTGCGCAAACAGGGCAATAATATCCACGTATTCAACGTGATTCCCACCGG
>CAZPXI010000417.1:0-2645 GCA_964590715.1 uncultured Desulfobulbus sp. | reverse complement strand
AAGCTGAGTACCGTTGCCCGGTGCACGGAATCGGTAATCTCGTTGAGATAGTGGCTGGTAAAAAACGACGTCAGCATCATGCCGATAAACAAAAGGACAACCGGAGCTATACCGTAATAGGGGACAAACAGGGTCAAGCCCCACAGGGAGCTAAAGGAGACCACTCCGACTACACAGACATTTTGGACCGGACTGAGATGATGGACCATGGCCCGGGCTATCCTGGGCACAACCAATCCCATCAGGGCAATGCCCGAACCGATAAGGCCAAAACTTGCCTCGGGCAGGGAGATAAGACGAAAGTACTGACTGGTCATGGTCACCAGCATCCGCAGGACATGATCAAAACACATGCCAAACAGAATCACGGCCAGGGCAAAGGGAGTATTTAAGATCCAGCGCCCTGCCCGCAGAGTCAATCGAGTTGCCAGGACAATATTTTTTAACCTCGTGCCCTCTTTCTTTGCCGGTGTCTGCACCAGCTGTGGATCCCGCATACCCAGGGTCGTCAACAGGGCGAGCACCGCCAGGACCAGGGTCAGAAACACCGGATAACGCATACTCATCTGTTGGGTGATATGGACCGTGCTGCCGAACCAGTGCAGAATCCGGTTCATGGTTTCCATATCATAGACTACAGCACCAATGGTCATGGCAAAGATATACCCGATATACTGCACCCGCATTTGAATATCCAGAACCCGGGGCCACTCTTTCTCAATTCCGGCCTCGACCAGCGTATCATAGGCCATGGCCTCATCAGCGCCACTGGCCATGGCCTCGGCCAGACCGCTGAGAATACGATTAACCAGAAAGGCGCAGAAAACGACGGTCCCGTTCCCCAGAGGAACAAACCCGATGATCAGCATCTCAAAGACCATCAGCAGGCAGGTTACCACCAGCAGCCGTTTTCTCCCCAACAGGTCGGCCAAGGCACCTGAAGGAACCTCGGCCAGAACAATGGTTACCGCCCAGACCGTATTAAGGAGGGCAAACTGTTCAAGGCTAAGCCCGTAATCCAGAAAGAGAATTGTAAATACAGGGTAGTAAAAACGCGCATTAAAGAGAACCCGAAAACCTATAAATCGCCGGATATTGGGTAGCGAAAAGGGCGAAGGCTGGGAGGAATGATGGACAGTCATGGGCGTATAATGGAAATAATCATGTTTTCTGTCAAGCATTCCGCACGGTACGGATAAAAAAACTCGCCCTGTCACTGGTTCTATGATAAAATTAAGAATTATTGACAAGCGACTTCAAGGTGATTCCCTTCTGATATGAGCAGAGGTTCCGTGCCGACTGAAAAAAACAGTACTCCCGTCCCAACCCTCTGCCCGGACTGCGACCTGCTGCTCACATCGGTTGCGCCCCCGCCGGGGCATACGGTCCGTTGTCCCCGGTGCGGCAAACGGCTGCATAAATGGAAAGAACACAGCATCGAAAAGACGCTTGCCATCAGCCTGACCGGTCTTCTTCTCTATCTGCCGGCCAATTTCATGCCGCTTTTGACCTTTGACATACTGGGAATCAACACCTCATCTTCCCTGTTCACCAGCACTCTGGCCATGTTTCGACAGGAGCAGTACGCAGTTGGAGTCATGGTGATTCTCAGCGGATTCATCTTTCCGCTAGTCATCCTCTCGCTCCTGTTTTTCGTCAGTTTAGGCCTGTACCGCAACCGGCAGTCCTCCTGGATGCCACGATTTCTCAGGTGGTATCATCACCTTGCCGAATGGGCCATGACCGATGTCTACCTGATCGGGGCCTTTGTCACCATTATCAAGATGAATCACATGGCGGAAATCGAGTTTAATATCGGTTTTTTCTGTTTTATCGGCGTGGTGCTTTCAACCATCGCCGCCCAGTCGACCATGGATCACCACCTGTTCTGGTCACGACTCGAATCAAAAGACGCCCTTCCTCCGCCCGTAGATCCACAGGCAACGACCGGTGTCGAAGCCGGACTCTGCCTCTGCACGACCTGCCAAAAAATCCTGCCGCAGACTCCGAACCGGGGACAAATATGCCCGCGCTGCGGGCAGCACCTCCACCTGCGAAAATATGACAGCCTCAACCGGACCTGGGCGCTGGTACTCACCGCGATCATCCTTACCCTGCCTGCAAACCTCCTGCCGATTATGGAGGTGGAATACTTTGGCGTCCCTGATCGATCCACGATCATGGACGGCATTATTTACTTTTTTCAGGAGGGCTCCTACGGTATCGGTGCCATCATCCTGACCGCCTCCATCCTGGTTCCGCTCTTTAAAATCGTCGGCATGATTCTGATTCTGCTGACCATCCGCTTTCAGCGACTCGGCTGGCTCAGGCATAAGGCAGTGATGTTTCGCTTTATTGAATTTATCGGTCGCTGGTCCATGCTTGATATTTTTGTTATTGCCCTGCTCTGCGCCCTGGTTCGTTTCGGTTTCCTTTCAACCATTAATGTAGCCCCGGCAGCCTTTTACTTTACCGGAGTAGTACTGTGCACAATGTTTGCCGCCATCAGTTTCGACCCGCGCCTGCTCTGGGATGCGGGTAACACTTCACAGTCCAAGGACGTACCCGATGCAACAACCTGTTCTTAAGAAAAAACGTTTTATCTCTCCGGTCTGGTTTCTGCCCTTTCTGGCCCTCTGTATCGG
>CAZPXI010000416.1:0-2653 GCA_964590715.1 uncultured Desulfobulbus sp. | reverse complement strand
ATCCTTTCCCAAGGCCTATGTTGAGATCAACATCGAGGATGCCAAGGCAAAGGGGATTCAGAATGGTGACAAGGTAACCCTTGAGACCAGGCGTGACAAGATGGTTTTTCAGGCCAGGGTCTCCGATGTCTGCAGGCCGGGACTGGTATTTGTTCCCTGGTATGACGCCAATCTGATGATCAATAAACTGACCCTGAACGCCTTTGACAAGGGGTCCAAACAGCCTGAATACAAGATCTGCGCTGTGCGGATACTGAAGGCCTGAGCTATGGCTATCACCGGGTTTCTTATCCATACCCTGGACAAAAAAGTTCAGGATGTAGAGGCAATGGTCGGCAGGATGCCTGAGATCACCACCTATGGTATCCATCAGGAGCACTTCATTGTCACAGTGGCGGAAGTGCCTGCTGATGCACTTGAAAAAACGATGAACAGGATCAAGGCGCTTGATGGTGTCCTGACCATCTATACCACCTATCTGACCATCGAAGATGAAATTGATGAACAGGGGAACCTGCAGACCAATCTCAGTTTGACCGAGTTGATGAAAAAGGAACCGAAAGACCCCCTGAATTAATAATTCTCCGGCCGATACCTTCTGGGTAGAGGCCGGTTTTTTTCGGTTTCATAGTGGGCATATGCACGCATTGGCTCAACGAGCTGAAATGACATACAGCAGAAATGTTTGAACTGAAATCACATTTTCTCAGGCCTCCGGGGGCACGAAGCGAAGAGGAATTTCTTTCCCGCTGTCTCCAGTGTGGCCAATGCGCCCAGGTCTGTATCTTCGACTGCATCAAAATGCGGCGCGGGTTTAATTTCTTTGTGGCCGGGACCCCGGAGATTAATCCCAAGGAGGCGCCCTGCCATCTCTGTATGCGCTGTTCCGCCATCTGTCCTTCCGACGCGCTCCATGATGTGCCCATTGAGGAGGTACGGATGGGGTTTGCCGAGCTTGACCGCAAAAAGTGTTTTACCTGGATTGAGCACCTGCTCTGCCGCAGCTGTTATGAACGCTGCCCGATCAAATGGCGGGCCATGCGGCTGGAAAAAGGAGAATATCCGGTGATTACCGATGGCTGTGCCGGTTGCGGTCTCTGTGAGCATGTCTGCCCGGCCGATGCCATAACAGTAACTCCGACCAGATACCAGAGTTCCAGGAATTCAAAGGAAGGGGCGTGATGAAGAAAAAAGGAACCCTGAAAACCTATCGGCGATGTTTCCAGGTTTGTATCGCAGTGGTCTTTATTGTCATTCCCATTGCCAACCGTTCCGATTACAGCTACGTGTACGGCAACTATCTGGCCTTTCACCTGTTCGGGATACCCTTTGCCGACCCTCTGGCCGTCCTTCAGCTTACTCTTAAAAATCATTACATTACCCTGGAAAATACAATCGGGGCCCTGATTCCCCTGCTGCTCGCCTTTACTCTGGGCACGGTTTTCTGTTCCTGGTTGTGCGTCTATGGCCTTTTGTCCGAGTGGACCCATCAGCTGAGTAAAAAACTGTTACCCCGCGGTTACAGGGGATTACCTCTTAATCGGCCGGGTTTTCCGTTTAAAATGGCGGTTTTTGTTGTCGGGTTTATCGGTTTTTTTATTTTTTCAACAACGCCGATATTGAATCAACTCTCGCTGGCGGCCTGGTACGCCAGGTTTTTCCAGTATCTCTTCGGCCAGGATATTGTCTCGCTCTGTTTTCTTTTTCTCCTTGCCCTGCTTTTCATAGAATTTCTTGCCCGCAAACGGCTCTGGTGCCGGTATGTCTGTCCCCAGTCAGTGCTGATTATCCTGGCCAAACAGCTCAGCCGTAAACGGATGCGGGTCGCCTTTACCGAGGAGAAATGTATCTGTAAACCGGGTTATGAACGTTGTGACAGGGCCTGTTCTCTCGCTTTGCAGCCCAAAACTGTTAACCGGATGTTGGAGACCGAGTGCAGCAACTGCGGGGACTGTGTGGTCGCCTGCACCAAAATGGGCCGGGCGCTTGGATTTGAATTTCCCCTGGGCGGGGAATTGTCCCGGCGCGTGCAGTTGAAGGCAAAAGTTCCGATCCTCAAGAAAATAGCTGGGGCGTTTATTTGTGTGGTCCTGTTGGTCGGCTTGGGATATCTGGCCTTCAGGGAAATGTCGAATGTGCATTTTTCAACCGGGAATTCAGCAACCAGCAACCGACTGCTGAGCAATACAAAGATCAGCTGGAATGACGGCAGGGCCAGGTATTATGAACTGCTCCCGGACGGTACTTTTATCTGCGTGGGCGGCGACTGGCCGGTGGAAGGTTTCAAAGGCTGGCAATGGGAACCAGTTGACGAGAAAGGCTCGTTTAAGATTCTCCAACAGGCCACCATGCCGGGCAACTATGTCATTGCCGGAATGAGCACAACAATCGACAAGGGATCTTCATTTGTTCTGGAACAGTATGTCGACGGCAAAAGGGTTGATGAAGAAGAGCAGAAGTTTGTTATTGAAACCTACTCTCCCATTGAGGAATCACATACCGATACCGCTACCCTCATGGATGCCCGGGTTATTTTGAACAGGTATGCCGATGAAGTGTATATTCTTGACCTGACGGTTCAGGATCCCGGCGGCAAAAAGATAAAAAGAATCCTGAGCCAAGGCGATCTGATTACTACCGAAGGCATGCTGAC
>CAZPXI010000415.1:0-2658 GCA_964590715.1 uncultured Desulfobulbus sp. | reverse complement strand
CCGGCCAACTCCATCCTTGAGAACAGACGCCTCAACGAGGCAGGATTAAACAGAATGCTTCCCTGGCGAAAGGACGTGGAAACCTTTGCTCTGGAAAACCGGGAAGCACTGCTTGATGAAGCCCGGGCACAGGTCCGGCCTTTGAGCGTTTAAAACGAACCAATTTCATCAATCAGGCAGGAAATGAACCGACGTTCTTCCATCAGGAGTTTCTGGAACTGAAATCCGGCAATAAAAAGATCCGGCTCGGCATCTTCCCGGCACCAGCGACAGACCGCCTGAACGCTCAGTTCGGCCCTATTGTCGATGGGATCCGGGAATGTGATACGCAACCGGTATTCTTCCTGTATCCAGACCGGTTCCCCACAGGCCAGCATCATCCCCTCGGGGGTCAAATCGACGACCCGCCCGACAACCCGACTGCTGATCCCGTCGTACACCAGCAGAGAACGGCTCAGCTGCTGTCGCTTCTCACTCCGTTGCTCCATTATTCCCTACCCCGGCTCATCCATTATTCTTCCGCAGCCGATTGAGCGTCGACCTGCACCAGCTCCACATCGCCCCAGACACCGAGTTTGTCCCCGGCAATCAGAACCGCGCCAATGACATTCTCCATTTCCTGAACAACCTGGAGTGCACGATTTAACCCATCACCGCCTTGCTGCACCTCGTTGCCCAGTCGAGTGGCAAGGGCATCGGCAAAGGCGGTTGACGGGGCGACCACCACCGCCGCATCAGAGGCGCCAAGGCTGAGCGAATGACCGATAGAGGCAGAGGATGTGCAGACTCCGCAGGGCATCTGTTCCGGTTGCAGCCTGATGCCGACCCGGCTGCTGAGAGGTGATTCTCCGGCATAAATGGAAAGAGTACAGGCTTTCCGTCGATGGACATAGATGTCGCCGCCGTTTTCGACAATAACCTCGGTCTGCCCCTTTCGCTCAAGCCCCTGGCCCACCGCCTCGGCCACGGTCCCGGCCACGGCAGCCATGGGTCCGACCCCGGCCTGCAGGCCAGCGGCCAGCATGGTGCGGACGTGTTCCGGTGCCCGACTATCCCGGGCCAGGGGGACAAGAGAGTGCAGGAACTCTGCATGGGCATCTATATAGTGTTCAAGTTCAGCCCGTAATTGGGCAACCAGGGCCAGGGCATCATCTTCAACCCTGTCCCGGGCCAGAATGTGCAGATCCGTCTCCATCAGCCGCACCCGGCTTGAGACAAGACCGGACTGCGAAAGCCGCTGATAGGATCTCTGCCGATACGAATTCGGATCCTTTTTTTTTCGCTGTTGCCTGCGTGCCATTTCAGCACCCCTTGTCCTGCCGGTAAAAAAGACTTGCCCGCCAAAATATTTCATTTACAATGGCTGGAACCTGAAACCTGAAACATACAACCTGAAACCTGAAATGCCCGACCAGCTGATCCTCTTTACCAGATTCCCCGAGCCGGGCCGGGTTAAAACCCGTCTTATTCCAGCCCTTGGTGCAGAGGGCGCAGCCGACCTCCACAGGCAGCTGACCGAGCATTGCGTCGGCCGGATATCCACCGCACTCTCCGGCACGGCCCCGTCCCTGCAAATTTTTTACAGCGGCGGCTCCAACAAACTAATGGGCCGATGGTTTCCGGAGATTCCGGCCGTCCAGCAACAGGGCCTTACCCTGGGCCGACGAATGGCAGCGGCTGTGAGCCATGTCAGAACCCGCGGCGGACAGCGCATTCTTCTCTTTGGCGCCGACTGTCCCGACCTGGACAAAAATCTTATCCACAATGCTTTGGAAATACTGACCAATCACGATCTGGCCCTTGGCCCCACCTTTGACGGCGGATACTATTTGCTCGGCATCGGCCCCTCATGCACCACCGCCGACCTGAACACGCTGCTGACCGATATTCCCTGGGGCACGGCCGAAGTCCTGGAGCAAACCCTTGCCCGGGCAAAAGCCGCCGGCTGCTCCTATGATCTACTCCCGACTCTCCATGACATTGACCGCCCGGAAGACCTTGAGCATTTCCATCATTACACCTGTTCTTAACGAAGAACACCAGGTTGTTCCGTTTCTCGATGCCCTGAAGCCCGACGAGGGCGTCATTGAACATATTTTTGTCGATGGCGGCAGTACGGATCAAACCTGCGTACTTCTTCAGCAATATCCGATCAGGCTCCTTGGCTCACCTCCCGGCCGTGGACTCCAGCAAAACATGGGCGCAGAAGCTGCCTGCGGCGACATCCTGCTCTTTCTCCACTGCGACACCCGGCTGCCGGACAACTTTGCCGCCCTTATCCGGGAGACGTTAAACACACCGGGAAGAGCTGCCGGAGCCTTTTCCCTGGCCATTGATCATCCGGGGCTGCCATACCGACTGGTCGAAAAGGGGGCCAATATACGCAGCCGACTGTTGAACCTGCCCTATGGTGATCAGGCCCTGTTTATAAAAAAAAGTGTCTTTGAGCATAGCGGTGGGTTCCCGGATCATCCCATCCTGGAGGAGATCACCCTGCTCCGACGCCTGCGGCGGCGGGGAAGCATCGGCATCGTTGCCGCGCCGGCAACCACCTCGGCCAGGCGGTGGCAGCGACTGGGGATTGTTCAGACCACCCTGATAAACCAGATACTGCTTGCCGGGTTCTTCATGGGGTTTTCACCGCAACGCCTTGCCCGG
>CAZPXI010000414.1:0-2658 GCA_964590715.1 uncultured Desulfobulbus sp. | reverse complement strand
AGCAGGACCGAGGAAGGATTTGTGGCCTTATAGTTACGGGCAAACCAGATTTTGTACATACCGTTATCCAGCGACAGTATTGACTCTTCCGGCATGTTTTCCCGGACCACGGAAACCAGTTGCTGCGGGGTATAGGGAAAGGAGTCGGGCGGGTGGCGCTGGAAGACGTTTTTTTCTACTTCCTCTTTCAGGTTTAAGAAAATACCGCTTCCAGTCAGGCTGTCGGGCCGGATCTGTTCTCCAAGCTGCAGCATGGAGTGACTGATGTCGCCGATGAGTTCATACTGGGGAAAGTAGACGTCATCGATAGCCGCACTGAAGTAGTTGATGTGAATAACCTTGACCCCGTTTCTGGTCATGAAGAACGGCGGTTTCTCAACCACGTCATGGCCGACATTGATAATGACATCGGCCCGGTCGATGGCACAGTGCAGGTAGTCGTTGTCGGACAGGGCGGCCGTGCCGAGGCAGCGGTGGTGGTACTCGTTGACGACACCCTTGCCCATCTGGGTGCTGAAGAAATAGATTCCCGTTCGTTCAATAAAGGATTCTATCGCCCGGCAGGTCTGCCTGCGGTTGGCTGCGGCGGCAATGAGCATCAGTGGATTCTCCGCCTCCTGAATGATGGGGGCAATCTCGGCAATGGCTGCCTCGGGGGCATGGGGTGAACGGACCCGGGTAACGGGAAAGATGGATGCCGTCGTCTCCTCGGCCGCAATATCTTCAGGGAGTTCCAGATGCACCGGGCCTGATTTCTCATGAACCGCCATCCGGAACGCCTCACGGACAAGGGCGGGGATGGAGTCGGCACCGACGATCTGCCGGGTCATCTTGGTTATGGGTTCCATCATCCGGACAACATCAATGATCTGGAAACGGCCCTGTTTGGATTTTTTTATAGGTTTCTGTCCGGTGATAAACAGGCAGGGCATGCCGCCCAGCAGCGCATGGGAGACACTGGTCACAAAGTTGGTCGCGCCGGGGCCAAGCGTTGCCAGGCAGACCCCGGGTTTTCCGGTCAGGCGGCCGTAAGTCGCGGCCATAAAGCCGGCGGCCTGTTCGTGTCTGGTGAGAATGAGACGAATGGATGAGGTTCGTATCGCCTCAAGAAACGCGAGATTCTCTTCTCCCGGGATGCCGAAAATATATTCAACGCCTTCATTCTCCAAAGCGTTGACAAGAAGTTTTGCACCGTTCATAGTCTTTTTATCCGGGAGATATTTTTATGGTTGAAGACAGTGTGCCCTTGAGCCGGTGCCTTCACATGAAAAAATTGGGTTGTGTGAAAAATAAATGCATTGTGAGCCGGAATATGGATAGAGTAAACAGTCTGTTGCCCCATCCTTAACGGGCTCGGCTTCACAGCCTGGATCAATCCGATGACCGGTTGCGGATCCGTTTTTTTCATACGCAACATTGTTTATAACAAAACTAAAGAATAGCACAGGTAGGAGGTTGCGTGTATAAGAAAAGAGCGGCTGTCGATTCCTTTCCTTTTGGGTGTTGGAAAAAACAAAAAAAAGGTTTACAGAATTGATCAAGTAACCGATAATTATATTTTCTTCCCTTACCACTGTAATGCGGATGAGCAGCCTTTTCAGCAATTGGATGCCCCTGTAACGGGATGAATGTAAAAAAAATATGTAAGTTATGTATCTGGAACATTTTCAACTTCATACTTCGCCTTTTCGTGAAGAGGTCGACCCGGGAGTCTTTTTTCCCGAAGCGGGCCGGGACGCGATTTGCCGGGGACTGCAGAGGGATCTCGAAGAAGGCCGACTTTTCGTCAAGCTCATCGGCATCGAGGGCACCGGCAAAACCCTTTTGTGCAAGGTTCTGTTTGAGGAGTTGTCCGATTCGCTTGAGGTGGTCTACATTGATAACCCGAAAGGATCGTTTGATGACGTCTTGAGGGTTGTCTGTCTTGATCTTGGTCTGCAGGCAGTCGATGAACAGGTGAATCTGGTTGACGAACTGAAAAAACAGTTGCAGCGGCGAAAAAAACACGGGCACAGGGTTGTGCTGGTGCTTGATGGTGCCGAAAATATCTTTCTTGCCACCCTGGAACGGTTGCTTCGCCTGCTCTGTGAACTTGAAGAGCCGACGAATTTCACCCTCCTGCTTGCCGGTCGTCCCGCCTTGGACGCCAATCTTGAACAGCTTACCGTCTACTGCACCGGGATAGACATTCATGCCGGCTATCGCCTGGAGCCGATGAATTCCGAGGAAACCGGGCGATATCTTATTTTTCGCCTGCTGGCCGCAGGGCTTGATAGGGATAAACAGCAGGAGGTATTCGCCGGGGAGGCTGTAGAAAAGATATACGCCAAAGCCGGAGGAAATCCGCGCCTGACCAATATTCTGGCCGAAGAGGCCTTGCAGAAATCCTGCAGCGAGAAGTCGTTTATGGTTCTTCTTGATCACGTGGATTCAAATGGGGATCCGGTCAGGATTGAACGAAAAAAAAGCGACCTGCTGGAAACTTTTCAGGGCAAAAAGAAGATACTCGGGCTCTGCGCGGCGGCTGCCGTTCTGCTGCTGGTTTTTTTCTTTTTGCTGCCCGCAAAGGAACAGGTGAAAAAAGCGGTGGTTCCGGAAACCGTGCAATCGTCGGCAGGTGACAGTGTCGCCGTCCCGGCGCCGGAAAGTGTAAAGGAG
>CAZPXI010000413.1:0-2673 GCA_964590715.1 uncultured Desulfobulbus sp. | reverse complement strand
CTGCGGCAACAATTCGGGCAAAGTTTCTGGCGGCTACAGTATCAGCGGTTGCGCCGCAGACACCGATCATGGACTCAACGCCGTCGATTATCTGGCAGGGCCCCATATTGCAAATTCGGCAGCAGGTGCCGCCGGATCCAAAGAGACAGGCGGACATGCCACGGTCTTCAAGCCGATCATAGGCAGTGCGAACCTGCTTGGCAAGATCCTGATTCAGGAGATCTATGGTCGACTCTCCGGTTATGGTATTACAACTTTCACATCCTTTCTGACTTGTCATGATGCGGCTCCTCAGCAGAAGTCAAAGACTAAGAGGGGCAGTCCCGAAGTAGACCCGGATTGCGCCCTGAAATATTTAATAACCTGTACCTTACTCCAACCCGGCTAACTGACGGGCGGCCTGGACAGTATTTTTCATGAGCATGGTAATCGTCATCGGGCCGACTCCGCCGGGAACGGGAGTAATGGCGGCGGCTTTTTCCTTGACGGATTCAAACTCAACATCACCGGCAAGAATGGCCTTGCCGCTTTCCGACATACCGATACGATTAACACCGACATCAATAACCACAACACCCTCTTTTACCTGATCGCCTTTAATCATGTTGGCAACACCAGCGGCAACCACCAGAATATCGGCCCTCTTGGTATGAAAATCCATATCCTTGGTTCGGGTATGACAGAGAGTGACCGTGGCATTGCCGCCTTCACGCTTCTGCATCATCAAGTTGGCAACAGGCTTGCCGACAATGTTCGAGCGACCGACAACCACAACCTCCGCACCACTGGTTTCAACACCGGAGCGTTGCAGGAGCTCAAGACAGCCATGGGGCGTACAGGGAAGAAAACACTGTTCTCCAAGCATCATCTTACCCACATTCACCGGATGGAAGCCGTCGACATCCTTATTCGGATCAATGGCGTATAATACCTTGGCCTCGTTGATATGTTTCGGCAGGGGAAGTTGTACAAGAATACCGTGAATTTTCGGATCGTTGTTGTATTTATCAACCAGGGCAAGGAGGTCTTCCTCACTGGTCTCAACGTCCAGCGTTATCTGCTCGGAATGAATACCCAGATTATGAGCGGTTTTATTTTTTGCAGCGACATAGGATTGTGAAGCAGGATCCTCTCCAACCAGAATGGTGACCAGCCCGGGAACAAGGTCATGTTTTTCTTTTAACTGGGTAACTTCGGTTTTCAATTCTTCACGGATGGCTTTAGCTGTTTCAGTTCCGCTGATTATCTTTGCACTCATAGTACTCCTTACCTTCTATTTATTTTAAGACCTGAGTTTCTCACTTTTAAGACCTGAGTTTCTCACACAGTTAAAATCAGGCTGAAGAGCTTCTGCCTGCAGGGGGCGAACTTACGATAAGTCGATGATAAGAGGAATCTAACTATCATAAAACTTCTTTATTTTCAAGCAAAAATTGATAACACCTCCGTCAAATCATACTGAATTGCTGTTCAGTATATGCATGCATATGTGACACCTGTTCCTTAACCTTGGAAGATTTATTGTTAAAATTTCTCGATAGAAAGCGATCCTGAAAAACGATTGCCTCAGCAGTGAATATTTTCCGCGCAAAAAAAACTCCATCCTCGACGTTTTCAGATTCCGGTTTCAGGTAAATTCCCTGATCAATGCGGCCAGTGCTGTTTGACGCTCAGAGGTATCTTTGTTGTGGACGGCCATGGCAAAAGCCCTTCGGGTGCCGACAAAAATTGCGAGTCTGCTTGCTCTTGTCAGGCCGGTATAGAGAAGATTACGAAAGAGCATTCGATAGTGCTGGGACACTATCGGCAGAATGACTACATCGAACTCGGACCCTTGCGCCTTATGCACGGTAATGGCAAAGGCGTGGTCAAGTTCCGTGATCTGCTCTCGCTGATACTCAACTTCGCGATGAGCCGGCAGGAAGGCAACCGTCAACTGAAGGTCATTGTTATCTATCGCAACGATTACACCTATATCACCATTAAAGACCTCCAGATCATAATTATTGCGCCGGTGGATAACCCGGTCGCCGACCCGAAATATCTTTTCCCCCAGAGCCAGTTCCTGTCTACCCCGGGCAGCAGGATTGACCGTGGCCTGAATCATCGTATTTAAGCGGGCTGTTCCAAGGCTTCCTCTAATCATGGGCGACAGCACCTGAATCTCCAGCCCTTTGTAATACTTGGGAATCCATGTTGCGTAGAGTTCTCGGATTACATCCGCTGCAGTCAGCCCATAGTAGAGTGAAGACCAGGGGTGGATCTTTTTTAAGACGGCCGCCAGTTCCCCTGCCGCCGAATCGGCTGTTAAAACAGCCTCAGGGGACACATGGCTGAATTTTTCCGGCAGCTGAATTGTTTCGTCGGCATAGCTGTTTTCTTCAAACAAATAGGGATCACCACCGGCGGCCTGCTCACGATCTTCAACCGTTGCATACTGTTTCTTAATGCGGTCAATGACCTGCAGCTGTCTTATGGTTGCCTCTTCGGCATCCATAAAAAAACAATCAGACGACTTCCAGAGTGCGGGATTTTTAAACGGTGAATCGATTCGCGGGACGTGACCGGAATTGATCAAATGGGCATAGGCTATAATCTGCGACTCTCCCGCCTGGCGAAAGATCTCAGTGAGATGAAAGCAGGGAACCACGCCGGAGGTGATAATATCAAGCA
>CAZPXI010000412.1:0-2675 GCA_964590715.1 uncultured Desulfobulbus sp. | reverse complement strand
TGTATCCGTGTTTGCGGCCGATGGGAAGGGGCGTGGCTGGTTGTGGCCCCGTGTTTAGTGCGCTTGGCTTCATGGGGAATTGGTCGGTAAACCGGAGGGTTGCCTTTGGTTTCCCGCTAGAGCAGAGGATAAAAAATGATATTTCAAGACTTGCCCCTGCCGTACTACCCTGTGGTAGATTGCATTACATGCCACAATAGGATACGATAAGAATAAAATTCCATTTTCCCAGAATAGTATAAAAAAATCAACGACGAAGCAACAGAATGTCACTGAGCAATTGGTACGGCAGGAACTCAGACAAGGGCATAAAAAACAGGAAATCCTGGCCAGACTGTCGAAGAAGGGCGACAGGGATGATATCATTTTTTTACCTGAACAACCTGCCGGAAGAACAACGACGCAGACGATACCTGTGGATCAACCACCTGCTCTGCCTGCTGCTGACGGTGCTCACGGTGGGAAAACTCTATGTCATGGCCATGCTGCAACTGGCGGCCATGGCTCAGGCCAATTCTCGCTGCTGCTCCTGATAGACCTTATCGTACCGATGATTAATTTTTACGTCTTAAGTAAGATCATTCGTTTCCGTCGACAGGGCTATCAGTTTATGATCGTGCTCGGGGTTCTGGCTTTTGTACAGCCGGAAAACCGAGCTCAGCCGGATCTCACCCTGTACTTGTGCATCACCTCCCTTTCAATTCTCCTCCTGCTTCGTCTCTTCCCTAAAAAGGGGAGAATACCGGGCTGAACCGGCTAGTGTTTTTCCTGTATCAGCACTCATAACATTCAGTGATACCTGGTCGATATTTTCGACAAATCGGATTGTCCAATAAACGGCTCAGAGTTTTTTCCAATCCGATGTGCATTACAAAAGGTACCGTAGTTATTCTATAATATTTTTTATTTTGCCCCACATACATTCTATTCGACAGAAAACAGAACAAGCAATGGAACGAAGGAGACCGGCAAGTATCACTATAATAATGGCCGCCCTATCCATCTTCGTGGCCTCAAGAGTCCTGCCATCCCAGGCAGCTCCACCACGTCTTTCCCTGCCCCTTTCCTGCCGTCCCCTTGAGAACTGTTTTATCCAGAATTATGTGGATGTCGATCCGTCGCCATCGGTACGCGACTACGCCTGCGGTAGTGCGAGCTACGACGGTCACAAGGGTGTCGATTTTCGTATTTCTTCAATCGCGGAAATGAAAAAAGGCGTGTCCGTGCTTGCCGCCGCGCCGGGCAGGGTCAAGGCTGTCCGTGACGGTATGGACGACAGGTTGATCCGCAATGAAAAAGATCGTGCCACGGTTCTTCACCGGGAATGCGGAAACGGTCTGCTTGTCATTCATGATGACGGCTGGGAAACCCAGTACTGCCACATGCGGAAAGGAAGCCTGCGGGTAAAGCCCGGTGATATTGTAAAACGCGGTCAGCCCCTGGGACTGATCGGCCTTTCCGGAAATACCACCTTCCCCCATGTCCACCTCGCCGTCAGGTACGGGGGTAGAGTGGTTGACCCTTTTACCGGAGTTTCACCCGGAGAGAAGCGCTGCGGTCAGTCAGGTATTTCTCTCTGGGAGCCTGCCGTCTTCAATGCCTTCCCTTATGCAGCCGGCAAGCTTTTTGTCTACGGTTTTACCGACCATCCGGCCGGCAGGCCGGAGCTGATGAAACAGGGAAAACTGCCTCAGCCTTCTTCCCGGCGGACCCGGGCCCTGGTTTTCTACGGTATGGCCTTGAACCTGGAACAGGGTGATCGGTTGCGCATTATTCTCACCGGCCCTGATGGCGAGCTTGCCCGGCAGAGTACAACTCCCTTTAATCGGCATAAAGCTTCCTACCTGTTCTACGCCGGCAGAAAGCGGAAAAGCAACCTCTGGCCTGCCGGAACCTACAGAGGTTCTTTCAGCCTCCTGCGCGGCAACCGGGTGATCTGGACGAAATGGGATAAACTTGTGCTGCCCGGTAAAGAAAAAGAAAACTGAGAGATATGACAGATGCAGCGATCCGCAATAATTCATCCCGTTGACGTTCATGTACTGCTGCTGCCCAAAACCAACCGGCACTGGTGGGATCTGTGCAGAGACTCCTTGAAGGATGAGCCGATCAACCTTCATGTTGTTGATGGAATTGTTGGCCATATCGGAAAAGGAAGGGCCCGTGGTTTTGCCTTGGGTGCCGCCCCATATGTCAGCCGTGTTGACCCGGATGATATGGTTGTTCCAGGAGCATTTGAGGCCTGTATCAATGCATTGGATCAGAATCCCCGGGCATGCGGTGTATATACGGATGAGTTGATTATCGATCAGTATGGCCGAATACTCAAACCAGGAATCTGGTCCGGTATTGACTGGAATCCTCTTTTACAGCTTGAGCCGAAATATCTTCATAATATCTGCGTGATGCGACGATGTGTTGTAGAAAAATACCTGCTTGAGCTGGGCCGGTGGCCCAATATGGCGGAATTTGTCCTGAAAGGATTATTAAGCAGCCACGGTCCATGGATTCATGTCAACCGTTTTGGTTACAAATGGCGCATGACGGATAATCCCGCCCATAAACATCAGTCAGTCATGAATGTCTATACCGCCAGATGGCGGATTATTCCATCCTTGCAACAGGCGGCAAATAAATATCAGGCAACGATCAGAACAGATGGCAAAAAGCTGCCT
>CAZPXI010000411.1:0-2686 GCA_964590715.1 uncultured Desulfobulbus sp. | reverse complement strand
GTCTCCGATGCCCGCCTTCACTCCCTGATTGATTTTCGCTATCGGTCGCATTTTAAGGCCGAGCGGGGAAGTAACGGCATGGGCAGCGACAAGCACGGCAAGGGCGGCAAGGACTGTGTTGTCCGGGTGCCTCTGGGGTCGGTGTTGAAAGATGCCGAATCCGGCGAAGTTCTTGCCGATCTCACCGATGACGGGGGGCGTTTCCTGGCCGCAGAGGGGGGCAAGGGCGGTTTTGGCAATGCCCGTTTCGCCACCTCGACCAATCGGGCGCCGCGCAAGGCAACGCCCGGTGTTGAAGGCGAAGAACGCTGGCTCAAAATCGAGCTCAAATTGATTGCCGACATCGGGCTGATCGGGCTGCCCAATGCCGGCAAGTCGACCCTGCTCTCCAAACTTTCCGCGGCCCAGCCCAAGGTGGCGGCGTATCCGTTCACCACCCTGGAGCCTCAACTCGGGGTTTTGCAGGTCAGCCATCATCGACCGCTTATTATTGCCGATATTCCCGGTCTTGTGGAAGGTGCCCACGAAGGGGTCGGCCTCGGTCATACCTTTCTCAGGCATATTGAGCGAACCAAGGTGCTTATTCATGTTCTCGACGGCGCCGGTGAAGAGGATGTTCCTCTTCGTGACCTGCGGGTTCTTGAGCAGGAACTGGCTGCCTTTAAAGATGAACTGCTGGATCGTCGCCAGATCATCCTGCTCAATAAAATCGACCTGTTTGACAACGATCGCCTGGAAGAATTACAGAAAATGTTCAGCGCCGAAGGTCTGGAAGTCTTTCCCATTTCAGCCGAGACCGGTGAAAACATCAATCAGTTGAAAAACACCCTTGCAGAACTCATCGACCCTGTTATGTATTGAACATGACCTTTCAGGTAAGTAAAGAAGACGGCCTTTTTTACAGGCAGACCTTGTTTGATCAGGCTAAAAGAGTGGTCATTAAGGTCGGAAGTGCCGTGTTGACCGATCACGAGGGCTTGAACCAGCCGGTGATAGAGAGTCTGGCCAGGCAGATTTCTTTTCTCAGCTCCACCGGCCGCGAGGTCATACTGGTTAGTTCCGGCGCAGTTGCGGCCGGACGACAGCGACTCGGCGTATCCAGACGGAACCGGGGCGGACTTAAGGTCAAACAGGCCCTGGCGGCCATCGGACAGGGCCTGCTGATGCAGGCCTATGAACAGGCCTTTGCCGAACATCAGCAGCAGGTTGCCCAGGTACTGCTGACCCACAGTGATCTTTCCCATCGGGACAGGTATCTCAATGTCCGCAATACGATCAACACCCTTTTTGAATTCGGGGTGGTGCCGATCATCAACGAGAACGACACGGTTTCGGTGGAAGAACTCCGTTTCGGCGATAACGATACTCTTGGCGCCCTGATCACCAATATGATCGGTGCCGATATGTTTATCATCCTGACCGATGTCGACAGTCTGTGTACCGCCAACCCCGTAGACGATGCCTCGGCCCGGCCGGTCTATACCGTTGCCTCCATAGATAAACAGGTGGAAAAGATGGCCGGCAGCACCAGCTCGCAGCTGGGAACCGGTGGCATGCAGTCCAAGATCCGGGCCGCAAAAATGGTTGCATCCTGCGGTGGCTCTTCGTTCATCGGGCCGGGTAGAAATACAAATATTCTCCAGGAGTTGTTCAGCGGTGATCTGGTGGGCACCTTTTTCCTGCCCATGTCCGAAAAGATCGGCGGCCGCAAGCACTGGATAGCCCATGTCCTGCGGCCCAAAGGGTTTCTGGTCGTTGATGACGGCGCCTGTCGGGCCCTGGTTGAGCGGGGGAAAAGCCTGCTGCCTTCCGGGATAGTTGAGGTGCGGGGCCGGTTCGGGGTTGGAGCACCCGTGCACTGTTTAGACGGCAATGGCAAGGCCGTTGCCGCCGGCCTCAGCAATTACCGTTCTCAGGACATTGAAAAGATTAAAGGCCGTAACAGTAACCGGATCCAGGAAATTCTGGGATACAAGGACAGTGACGAGGTCATTCACCGGGACAATCTTGTGCTGCTGGATGACTTTCTGCGTGAGCTGTAGATATCAGGAGAGACAGAGATGAGCGAAAAAAACATAGAGCAAATGGTCGTTGACATGGCAACCAAGACCAAAAAAGCTTCCCGTTCCCTTGCCGCTTTGCCCACAGCAGTCAAAAATAGGGCCCTTTTAGAGACTGCTGAAATGTTGATGAAAGAGTGTCCCTATATCCAAAGTGAAAATGAAAAAGACCTTATAGCCGGAAGGGAAAAAGGGTTGTCCGCCGCTATGCTTGACCGTCTTGAACTCGGCGACAAGGGAATATGCTCGATGGTTGCCGGGCTGCGCGAAGTGGCTGCCCTGCCTGATCCGGTTGGCGAAGTGGCCGACATGAAGCGGCTGCCCAGCGGTATAACCGTCGGCCGCATGCGGATTCCGCTTGGGGTGGTGGGGATGATTTACGAGTCCAGGCCCAACGTAACCATTGATGCTGCCGCCCTCTGTCTGAAGGCGGGCAACGGCGTATTCTTACGGGGCGGTTCCGAGGCCATTCATTCAAATCTGGCCCTGGCCAAAATTTTTCAGGTTGTCCTTGAGTCCTTTGATATCGACCCGGCTGTGGTCCAGGTTATTCCGGTCACCGATCGGGAGGCGGTGAATCATATGATCGCCCTTGAAGGCCTGTTGGATGTTATTATTCCCCGGGG
>CAZPXI010000410.1:0-2687 GCA_964590715.1 uncultured Desulfobulbus sp. | reverse complement strand
ATTTTCAATTGTGACGGACTCGTAAAAAGTCAAAACCGCCATTTGCACAGTACGGGATTACAAGATGATACGACTTCTCCGCCGTCGGTTTCGTGGCTTTTTACGACACCGACAATTGTACAAAACAACAATTGTACAAACAATAAGTCCTGGCCGCCAAAACGGCAACCTGGCGGCGGTTTGCAGAAGAGTGCTTGAGCATTGCACATTCCATCATCCATGATTATGATCTTATTTTAAATATTTTCTCCGCCAAGCGCTTGAAAACATCTACCGTAGTGCTTCCGGACAAATCATAGAAAAACAAAGACTCATGTTGCTGAGGAACGAGCGCTGAGTATTGAGAGGGCCAACCATCCATGTGTGTAGATCTGCATACCCATTCCATATATTCCGACGGCACCGCGACTCCGGAAGAACTTGTTCTGCAGGCGGCTCAATTGAAATTACGTGGACTGGCCTTAACTGATCACGATACCATGGAAGGGTACCAAGAAGCTTTGGCTGCAGGCAATCGTGCCGGCATACGCATCGTCTCCGGTCTGGAGATCAGTTGTCTGCACGGTTCCCTTTCTCTGCACATGCTCGGCTATGGTGTTGATCCGGACAACGCCGTCCTCAACCACAAGCTGCAACAGCTCCAGGAAGGGCGGAGGATAAGAAACCGCAAGATCCTTGCAAAGCTGGCCGATCTCGACATACAAATCAGTTATGATGAACTGCAGGAAAACTCCAAGTGCGGCCAGACCGGCAGGCCTCATATTGCCCGTCTGCTGGTGGCAAAAAGAATCGTCTCCGGCATGGATCAGGCCTTCCGCCGTTACCTGGGCAAGGGAAAACCAGCCTATAGCGAACGGTTCTGCTTCAAAGCAGCCGAGGCCATTGACTTTATCCACGGCGCCGGTGGAGTTGCGGTTCTTGCCCACCCGGGCATACTCTCTCCCGACATGCAGCTGCAGGCCCGGCTGATCCAGGAACTTGTTGAACGAAAACTTGACGGCCTGGAAGTATTCCACCCGACACATTCAAAAAAAGTACAAAAAAAGCTGCATGGACTGGCCCAACAGTATAACCTTATTACAACCGGCGGCAGTGATTATCATGGCGGCAACCATGGGAACAGGGGGCTTGCCGGGGGCAGGCAGAATATATGCCCGCCGGACAGCATAATGGATGACCTGCAGGAACGTATAGAGACCATTTGCAAAAACGGTTCGTGAAAGAGGGCCTGCTCCCGGCAGACACTATAAACTTTTATCTCAGGCCAAGACGCAAAGACGCAAAGAAAGGAAATAAACATGCACACTATACTAGTTGTTGACGACGAGCCCAACTATCTGATCGTACTGGCTGAGCTGCTCCGGGATGAAGAGTACGAAGTCTTCACTGCAGACAGCGCCACCGCTGCCCTGCCCATCGTCCGGGACACGGATCTGGATCTGGTGCTTTCCGACATGAAAATGCCGGGTATGGACGGCATCGCCTTTATGAAAAAAATAAAGGAATTTAATAAAAATCTGCCGGTCATCCTGATCACCGCCTATGCCGAGGTTGAGAAGGCGGTCGAGGCCATGCACCTTGGCGCCTTTACCTATCTGGCCAAGCCGTTTTCCAACGATCAGCTCCTGGCCTCCATCCGTAAAGCCATTGAGCATTATGGGCTGGTCCGTGAAATCAAACGGCTGCGGAGCGAAATCAGTCCGCGCTCCGGATTTGAAGGCATGATCGGAAAAAATCCCAGCATGCTGTCGGTGTACCAGCTGATAGAAAAGGTCGCCCCCGCCCCTTCCTCGGTTCTGATCACCGGCGAGTCCGGGACCGGAAAAGAGCTGGTGGCCCGGGCCATCCACAATCTCAGCCCACGCCGTGAGGCCCCCTTTATCTCCGTCAACTGTGCGGCCCTGAGCCATACCCTGCTCGAATCCGAATTGTTCGGCCATGAAAAAGGCGCCTTTACCGATGCGATCTCCATGCGCAAGGGCCGTTTCGAACTGGCAGACGGCGGCACCCTCTTTCTTGATGAAATCGGTGAAATGCCGGCCTCGCTGCAGGCAAAACTACTCCGGGTCCTGCAGGAACGAGCCTTTGAACGGGTGGGTGGCAATACAACCCTGACCATTGATGTCCGAATTTTGACCGCTACCAACAGAGAGATAAAAGACGAAGTCGACAAGGGCAACTTCAGAGAAGACCTGTACTATCGCTTAAACGTCATCCACATTCACCTGCCCCCGCTCAGAGAACGTGTCGATGACATCCCGGCCCTGGTCACCCATTTTCTCCAGAAAAACGCCGGCCGCCTGGGCAAGGAACAGATAACCATTTCGCCAGAGGCACTGCGCCTACTGGTCACACTCCCCTGGGAGGGAAATATCCGCGAGCTGGAAAACACCATTGAACGGGCGGCAATCCTCTGTGCCGACGATAGAATCGAGGCCGAGGATGTCCAGCCCGACTCTACTGAGTTCAGGGCTCAGAAGTGGAGCTCCGGCCTGGATCTGGCCCAGTTTGTCCCTGAAGGACTCGGTCTGTCCGAGGTGTTAAACGGAATTGAAGAGAAGCTCGTCCGCCAGGCCCTGGAAAATGCCAATAACATTCAGGCCCGGGCAGCGGAACAACTTGGGATCACCAAGAGTCTCCTGCAGTACAAGATGAAAAAATATAAACTGCAGCGGAAGAAAAAATAG
>CAZPXI010000409.1:0-2689 GCA_964590715.1 uncultured Desulfobulbus sp. | reverse complement strand
AGGGGGTATGAGGAAGTTCTTGTGTTGAGCAAACCTCTTAGCTTGACGGCTATGGAGTTGAGGGAGCACTGGCTTGAAATTATTGATAAAGAAATGCGAAATAATTTTATTAAATTCCTCCCCATAACAAAAGAACATTGCAACTATCTTACCCAACTGCCGTTTCATCATCGTGATCCCTTTGATCGGATGCTTGTCGCCCAGAACAAAATTGAACAGATGTCCCTGCTCAGTGCTGATAAGCAACTAAAAAAATACGGTATAGAGATAATCTGGTGACAGCTGGACAAGGGGTAAAAACGAAATTTACCGTCGATCGGATGGTAAAGGATCAGTTACGAGTTAGGGACTGCAGATGGTGAGCAATTTGGTAATGATTCCGTCATACCTGCCGTATGGTATCCGGGATAACGGTAAACTATCTTTGTACAAGTGCTAAAAACAATTCTGCATAGCGCCTGGAAACAACCATCCAGTCATATTTTTTGACACATCGTTTCCGAGCGGTTTCTTTAATCTTCAGAATTTCATGCTGATGACTTAAGGCATATACGATTTTGTCTGCCAAAGCTTCAGAATCTTTTTGCGGTACAAGAAAACCTGTCTCATTGTCCTGGATTATATCCCGAATACCCCCTGTATCAGAAGCTATCACCAGGCATCCTGACATGGCAGCCTCAACAAATGTCAGGCCAAACCCTTCGGTATCTCCCTGTTTTGTTACAATGGAAGGGCCAATAAAGATATCAGCGGCAGCGTAATACTGGGGGAGTTCCTTGTTAGGTACGCCTCCAACAAATTGAATATGTTGCCTAAGTCCCCCCTTTGCCACTTGATTTTTCAAATCATTTTCAAGCTCTCCGCCACCAACGATGAGTAATTGAGCAAGAGGAAATGCCTGCAGAACAAACCGCATGGCATCAATCAAATATCGAACCCCTTTTTTTTCCGTTAACCGGCCTACATACAACAGACAAGGGCCTTTGAGCCCATATTTCTCATTCATCATATCTTTTCTTTGTACCCTCACAGGCGAAAAGATTTCTGAATTGACTCCCATGGGAATACAATCAGGTTCCGGCCCCAAACCTGTCAATTTGGACAGAACGTCAGCCAGAGCCTCACTGACCGCTGTCACCACATCAGCTCTTGTTAGAGTAAACCGTTTGATTATATTAAACGCTAAGCCCTGCAACCCGAAAACATCACCACCATGGGCGGTTACAACAACAGGAATCCCGGTTATCCTTTTCACCAAAACTGCAGTAAATCCCTGGGGTACTATCCAGTGGGCATGGATGACATCCGGTTGCATCTTTCTAACCAGCAGCAGGAGGGATATACCTTGAGATAAAAGAAAAAAGGGTACTATCAAATAGTATAATTTATTGTGCTTCAGAGTGGGTAATATCCCGGTGGTTCCGGCCAATTTTTCAAAAGGTTTTATAAAATAACGGAAACGATGGACATGCATGCCGTCCATAATTTCCCGGGTTTTGGCACCAGGATAATAGGGCGCATGGATGGTAACCTTAAAAGTGTCTGTCAGGTGCCGGGACAATTCGTAAACAAAAGGCGGATCCGTATCGTTTTGCCATCGGGGAAAGGTTGAAGTAACAACAAGAAGTTTGGGGGTCATGATGAAGAAGTGATCAACTTGTCAGCAAGCAAGTCATTATTCCACCCGATCATACCGCATCTGGGATATCTGCTCCGCCACCAGGCCGATCATGAAAACAATCAATGAACTATTAAACAGCAAGGCTGACATATTGGTGAATCGTCCCTGGGTGGTAAAGGTATACAAATAGTAACCCAATGCCGTGAAGAAAAGAAAAGCACTGGTGGGCAGAAAAACTCGCATGGGGGAGAAAAGCGTGGCGACCTTAGTGATGATAAGAAAAAAACGGGTACCATCCTGAAAAAGCTTTATTTTACTCTTCCCAGTTCTTTTTTCTGTCTGGATGGGCACATACTTGACGGTTCGCCCACTTCGTAAATAGCCCATGGTCAGGGTGGTGGGATAGGAAAAGGTATTGGGCAGCAGATAGATAAACTGGCGCACGGTTGAGGCACGCACAAGCCGGAAACCCGAGGTCAGGTCATCAACCTTAAATTTTGTCACATACGAGGCAAACCAGTTATAGAGTGCATTGGCGATGTCACGGTGCAGAGAAGTTTTTGACTTGCTGGTTCTGGCGCCCACCACCATATCAAAGGATTCTTTATATTCCAGCAGTCGGGCAATATCTTCAGGCTTATGCTGCCCGTCGGCGTCCATCATCACAATCCACTCACCCTGGGCCATACGCAGGCCGGTTTTCACGGCAGCACCATTTCCCATATTATAGGGATGCGGCCAGACATTAGCGCCCGCCGTCATGGCAGCCTGCATGGTGTTATCCGTTGAGCCGTCGTCGATAACCAGAATTTCGAAATCAGGATAACATTCCTTGATCTTTTTTATAGTACGAACAATCGCCTGTTCTTCATTATAAGCGGGCAAAAGAATGGTAATCTCGTACGTGTTTGCCTGTTTCACGAAAATAACCTCAGATTAAGATGAACTTCAGGTTAAATTATGGCAAAAACTGGAAAAAAAGCAAGAAGATAAAACGATATTAAAAAAAGAGGTGGCTGGGGGACAGGGATTCGAACCCCGATAAGCGGAGTCAGAGTCCGCTGTCTT
>CAZPXI010000408.1:0-2693 GCA_964590715.1 uncultured Desulfobulbus sp. | reverse complement strand
GGATCAAACATAGACCGCCTCCTGGTTGATCCGTTTTTTCAAAAAATTATTCATGCGCGCCCGGTAGTGGACAATATCGACCGGGCAGTGCAAAGCCTTTTCCAGCTCTTCCTTGATGTGAACCAGATAAAAGAGATCGGGGTTTTCCATTTCCAACACCACATCCACATCACTGGCCGCTGTAACATCACCCCTGGCTACTGAACCAAAAATACCCAGTCTGGTGACACCGTAACGGGTTGCAAGATCATTTCTGTGCTGTCCAAGGATACGTAACACCTCGTCACGATCCAACACCTTCTTCTGTTCAACCATTTCACCTTAACTCCTCAAGTACCTCCGGGCAAATAACATCAACCTTTTTATATCCTTGCCCAGGTTGACCTGCTCTTAATCTTTCAGAAAAGATTGTGCTATTATACTCTATTTGCCAATAGATAGACACCCCTTAGACGAGTCAACATCCTCACCTGCACGTTAAAAATCCGGGTCGACCAGACCAAGTTTAATGGCAATACGGACAAGATGGGTTGGTGAATCAATCCCCAGTTTTTCCATTATTTTTGCCCGGTGGGATTTAACGGTGCTGATGCTGATAAACAGCATTTCGGTAATCTGCCTGGTTGAGAATCCTTCGGCGATCAGCTGGAACACCTCCCGTTCCCTGTTTGACAGATGATTATAACGTTCTTCCCGGGAAGATTTTTTATACGGCGACAGCAGAGAGGCCTCAATTTTTTCCAGAATCGAAGGGCTCATGACCGTTTCATTCTTCATGGCCGCCCGGATCGCCTGTATAATTTCAAGGCCGCTTGAATCCTTGAGGAGATATCCGGAGACCCCTGTTTCCAGGAGTTGATGAATATAATGCTCATGGGAGTACATCGATAAAATCAGGATTTTACAGTCCGGCAACTCTTTGCGTATTCTTTTGGCTGCTTCGATGCCATTTAAAAGCGGCATGGCAATATCGAGAATGACCACATCCGGATTGAGATCTGCGGCCATTTTCACGGCTACGTTACCGTTGTTCGCCTCGCCGACGACCTTGATATCCGCTTGCTCTTCCAGCAGATGCTTCATCCCCTGCCGGACAATGGTATGATCATCGGCAAGCAGAACCTTTATTACTTTTCCCATTACTCGGCTGACTCCATGGTCAAATATATTGTGATTGTGATCATATAGCCCGTATCCTGCCGGACACGTTCATTTTAATCTCGATCCGTATGCGTGCGCCCTGTCCCGGCCGCCCTCGCACCAGAAATGTCCCGCCTAAGAGCTGAGCCCTTTCCCGCATGCCGAGCAGGCCCAGACTTCTTTTGTCGTTGCAGACGAGCTTTTCATCAAAACCAGCCCCGT
Source organism: uncultured Desulfobulbus sp. (assembly GCA_964590715.1). Classification (GTDB taxonomy): domain Bacteria; phylum Desulfobacterota; class Desulfobulbia; order Desulfobulbales; family Desulfobulbaceae; genus DRLX01. The sequence continues at coordinate 1,331 of CAZPXI010000408.1, read as the reverse complement.
CATCTTCGGCAATAAAAATAAGTTTGGGAAAGCTCTTGATGATTTTCAGCTGAAACAGTTCCGCGCCCGCATGCCTCAAGGTATTGGTCAACGCCTCCTGGCTGAAGCGATACAGAGCTGTCTCCAGCTCCTTTTCAAGTCTGCCGTCAAAACCAACCATCTGAAATTCAATGTTCAAACCCGAGTGGGTTTCAATATCCTTAAAATAGAGCTTCAGCGCCGGTTCAAGCCCCAGGTCGGTAAGCAGGGTCGGATGTAAATGATAGGCGAGACGCCTGATCTCAGATGAAGTCCGCACCAGCATTGTACGGGTTGCCCTTACAATATCCCGAACCGCAGTATCGTTTTTAGAAATTTTCTGCTCCAGATTATCCAGGCCGAGTTTAACTGCAGTCAGCGATTGTCCGGCCTCGTCATGAAGCTCACGGGCCAGGCGCCTGCGCTCATCTTCCTGGGTCTGGAATAATTTTTCAGTAAGCCGTTGCAGGTCCTGTCGATTCTGACGGATGGTCTCTATCATCTTGGCATTTTCAATGGCATTACCCAGAAAATTACCTAAAGAGCCAAGCAGGTGCAGCTCCTGATAATCCATCATTTTGTCCGGCGGAAGAACAAAACCAAAGAAACCAACCGGCTTACCCTTTGAAATAATCAGATGGCAGGAGAGCCACAGAGGATCCTTCTCGTCCTCGCAGCAATACCCCGCCTGAAAATTGGGAAAAGAGGCTTCAGGCATAAGGGTGGAAGTCGTTTCAATCAGGTATTCCCGTAACAATACATCCTTGAAGATCAGGTCGACGGCTCTGCCCTTTTCCACACATGGAAGTCCGGATCCGGCACCGAGAACGGTATTTTTCTCTGTTCTGTCGATGAGGAAAATACCGCCCTGGGTAAGGGTGAGCACACTTAAAACACGGCCAAGGGTGACCTGAAGCAGGTTGTCCAGGCCCATGGTATGATTGACGGCCACGGCAATACTGTTGAGGATGGAGAGTTCCCGGTTTCGCTTCTGGATCAACTCTTCGGTTCTTTTTCTCCTGGTGATATCCTTGATAATCCCCTCGTACTGAATCTCTCCGGTTTCAGGATCCTCGTAGCTTCGGCTTGACATAAGCGTGTGCACCGGCTGACCGTCAACACGAACGAAGTTGATCTCCAGATCCTTCACGCTGCCGTCCCGGCTGAGAAGAGCGATGACCTTGCCCCGTTCATCCGGGTTTGCGTAAAACTGCTTGGCTGAATCTAGGGCCAGCATCTCTTCCTTGTCGGCAAATCCCAGCATCTCCACTCCGGCGGTGTTGACATCGAGAAGCTTGCCGTCCTGGTTGCAA
>CAZPXI010000407.1:0-2694 GCA_964590715.1 uncultured Desulfobulbus sp. | reverse complement strand
AAAGCCGATAAAGTCAAGTAGTCTTGATTTTATCGGCTTTTTTTTTGTGTCTGTTCTGTTCTCAAAGTATTTCTCACAAGAGCCGCTATACATTTCATTTTCTGATTACCATTAAAGCTCACCTTCGTTTCGTTATTGTACCGGCTACCGACTTTCTGTCATTCCCGTAAGCTGTTGGGCGGGAGATAAGCGCAGACTTCGATCCAGTATATATCCTGTGGCCAGGCCAACATTTCTGGATGCCCGACAACAGCACTCGGGCATGACGTTGGAGTGTTTCCAAAATTTATACACTGAGCTGAACTTCAGTGGTAATCAGGTTTCATTTTTTAAAAAAGTTCTTTTTTTGCAAGAAAAAAGCAGAAACAGCAGTATACAGTAGATGAACCCGTGCTTTTCAAGCGTACACACAACCGTCTGCCACTGCATGCTGATACAACTCTTCTACGCGCTCAATATATTGCTGCTGCTCTCCGGCCTTTTCGGGGTCCGATTAGAGAGCGGTGAACGGCGTTTTTCCCTTTCGTTGATCCAGGTTTTGCTGGGCCTGCCGCTCTTGGCCGGGCAATATTTGTACCTCGCCTACCACCTTGAAGTGCAGGTGTTTCAGGCGATCCTTTTCTCAGAGGTTGTTTTTTCCCTTCTCTGGCTGACCATGGCTCTGCGATTACGCAGGGCTACCCTTGCCGTTGCTGGAAAATCCCGGCTGAATTTTTCGCTTGAACTCCTGACCGCAGTGCTGATAACTCTTGTGGCCGGATATTTTTTTATGTACAGGTCCGGGATTGAACTCATCGACACCGGTCCGGTTTTCAGGATGTACGGACCGGTCTATTTTTCATCCTGTTTTATTCTGATGGTCGTTCTCTATGTTTCCTGGCGCTTGGAACAGTTCTGGCGAGGCCTCAATGCTGCGCAGCGCTGGGAATATAAATTTCTGGTTATCGGCAGCCTGCTCATCGGCGGTACTTTTGTCTGGATCGCCTCCTACCGGCTCACCTACCTGACGATTATCCCCAGGCATCTCCTGCTCTCGGCAACCTTTTTGTTTTTCGGCTGGGCCTTGATGTGCTATGCGGTTCTCCAGCACCGGCTTCTCAACCGGAAATTTTTTGTTTCCCGAAAAGTCGTCTATTCCTTTGCCATTCCATCCCTGCTTGCCGTGTATCTGGTTGGTTTTGGTTTGATCTCACTGCTCATGCGCACCTTCGGCCTGGAGATGGCCTCTGTCGTCCAATGGCTGCTGGTTGTTTCAGGCGGTGTTGCAGCCGTAATCTTCGCCTTTTCCGGCAAGATCAGACGCCGGATTCAGTTTTATGTGTCCACCCATTTCTATGTCAACAAGTATGAATACAGGGACGAATGGCTGGCCCTTTCCGGGCAGCTTCAGGGCATCCTGACCGAGGAAGACGTGGTCAATGCCCTGCGCCGGGTTCTTACCGACAGCCTCTACACTACAAAGATTTTTATCTGGATCGGGGATGCCGACAGGGGATACCGGTTGGTTTCCGCTCCGCAGGCATTCGGCGGGCGGATCAAAGCGAATTTTCCGGCCCCGGGTGACCTGCTGGTAAAGTATATCCAGGCCCATTCTCATTTTTACCTGGAAGAACAGGATCCGAAATCGGTATGGCATGAGGTGCGGAAACGGACCGAACCGCTCTTTACCGCTTTTGACCTCAAACTTATCACCCCGATCTCGGTCGGCAATCAGCTTGTCGGGTTGATCGGCCTGGGGCCTGAGTATACCGGCGGTCAGTACGGGCATGATGATTTTGACCTGCTCACCGTCCTCGGCTGCCAGACGGCTTCTTCGCTGCTGGCTGTGCGGATGGCTGAAAAACTTGCCCATGCCCGTGAACAACAGGCCTGGAACCGTCTGTCCGCCTTTGTTCTCCACGACATCAAGAATGCGGCCACCATGCTCTCCATGCTGCAGGAAAATGCCCCTGAACATATCCATGAGCCTGAGTTTCAGCAGGACATGCTGGAACTGGTGGATGACGCCTTGCGAAGAATGGGCCGGGTTGAGCAGCGTCTGCTGACCTTAAAAGATGAGATCACTCCGTCACTGCAGGAGGTTGAGCTGTGCTCGACCCTGCAGGGGTATTGTCGGCGGTTGGATGCAAAACTGCCCGGGATGGAGATCAGGCTGGACTGTTCCGGCCCCCTGCAGGTCCAGACCGATCCGGAGCTTTTGTTTTCCGTCCTGGAAAATTTGCTGCTCAATGCCTTTCAGGCCGGGGGCGAAGGGATTGTTGCCCAGGTTGGAACACGAAGAGATGAGGGCAACAAAGGGGTTCTGGTGGAAATTCTCGATAATGGGCCGGGTATAGCGCAGGAACTGTTGCCCGATGGACTGTTTGAACCGTTTACAACCAGCAAGGACGGCGGCAGCGGCATCGGCCTGTGGCAGGTCCGAAGAGTGATGATGAGCCTGGGCGGAACGGTTTCTGCTGAAAACCGGCCTCAAGGCGGAGCCCGGTTTGCGATCAGCCTGCCTTGTGTTCCTGGTGTCGGATAAGTTGACGGTTTTTAATCACCACAGAGAGCACAGAGGACACGGAGAGGAGAACGGAATAACTCTGTGCTCTCTGTATGCTCTGCGGGGATTTTTTAGTGCTCTTGAAGAAGAGGTATCGGGAAGCAGTGGATGAACGACATAAAAAAAGCCCCCGGTGACCGGAGGCTTTT
>CAZPXI010000406.1:0-2699 GCA_964590715.1 uncultured Desulfobulbus sp. | reverse complement strand
AACACCTTCTGCAGTTACGCAATGTCGTCAAAAGGCGCCTGTTTCAGTTGTCATATCCGGGCTGACGGCAATGCGCCCCATCCACCGGAGTTGACCGATGTGGACTGCCTGATGTGTCATAACGACACCTACCAGAGGACGATCGTCATGGATCCTGATAACAACGTAACCGTAGAGAATGTTCTTGGTGAAACAAAGACGTACGTCTTTGGTAAGGTCGATGCCCTGGGCAATTATACCAGTGTGCCGGACTACGACAAAATGCCTGCAGGGACCACCATGGTTGACCTTGCCAGAACCGTACATATGCCGACCAGAAAATCCTGCCTGCGCTGTCACGCCAAGGCCGGTGGCGGCGACTGGACCAAACGCGGGGATATGGGGTTGAATACGGCCGATGCGACCGTGGATGAGGATGTCCACATGTCGTCGGAGGGCGCCGATTTGACCTGTACGGCCTGTCATTCAACCCAGGGCGGTCACACCGTGGGCGGGCGCGGCATTGATTTACGGCAGACTGAGGCTCCGGCTCCAACCTGTCAGGCCTGCCATACATCGTCTCCCCATGGCGACGACACCTTAAACAGACATGCCAAAGGCCAGGTAAGCTGTCAGGTCTGTCATATTCGTTCCTTCGGCAAGGGTGGAGCAACCGAGATGTCCCGCGACTGGCGTATTCCGACCTGGAATCCCGCCTTCTGCTCCGGTCAGGGCGGTTTTGTCGGTGAGGAGATTAAGGAATCTTTTGTCGAGCCTGAATACGTCTGGTTTGACGGCACCTCATATGTCTATAATATCGGCGAGATAATTGAGCCGGACAGTCAGGGCATGTATCATATGGCCAGCGCCAATGGAAAGATCTTTGACGGAAAATCAAGTATTGTGCCCATTAAGAGACATACAAGTGTCATGCCCCTGCATGAAAGCGGGCGGATCGTACCCCCATCAATCATGTGGATGTTTATGACCGGAGATTTTGACCTCGCCGTCCAAAAAGGCATGGAAGATCAGGGGATGACGGGCAATTATACCATTGTCGAGGCTGATGCCGAAATGCTGATCAGCCATGGGGTGGATCCCAAAGAGAAGGCACCAACCTGTACGGAGTGCCATGATTTTTCAGGGCAGACTCCCGATGGCACCGGCATGCTGCCCTTTACCCAGCTCGGCTATCATCAGGTTCCGGCCAAGGTGAAATCCTGTACCCTGTGTCATGATGCGGAAACACTTTCCTGGGAGGATGCCCACAAAAAGCATACCGGTTCAGGTGACAAGGCGATGGCATGTACCAACTGTCATACCGGTGAGCCCACAGGACTGGTTGCGGCCGAGAGTCAGCTCTGCCGCCAGTGCCATGACCGTGAATCCTGGGAAGGCCGTAAGAGCCATGAAAAGCATGTTAAAAAGGGTATTGAGTGTATGAGCTGTCATACTTTCTAAAGGAAACCTGAAAAATTGTATTTGCGCCCAATCTCTGCGTTATGCTCAAAATTTTATCCTCGGAATATCATTCATATGCCTGTGGTAAAATTTTTCGCATGCCTTGACCTCGTCGTGTTGTCAAACAACACCACTGAACGAAAATCCTAATTTTTCAAGGTTTCCTAAAGCCTATCTGAAAGCAATGCTTCAAAAATTCCACCCAAAGAGCCGACTGTTGCAGTCGGCTCTTTTTTTTGAATTCGGCACAGTGTCTTCAGCCGGTTCCTTCTCCCCCTGATGTTAAGAAAAAAATAAGCGCCTTATTTCAGTGGGCTCAACAAATGGAGCCGGGAAAGAATATCTTCTTTTTTTACTTGTCTTGCATTTTTACGTTTTTTGTTTATTGTTTTTTCAAATATGCCATGCCGGAAAATATCTTTTTTTTCCATGAAAAAGAGATGAGGAGCAGGAATGAAGAAAACCAACTTTACGTTCGGGAACGGTAAAAAACCGGAAATTGAGATTAATAAGACCAGTCGTGAAAAATTCTGGCAGAACCCGAATTTTACTTTCTGGCTCTACCTGATTTTCATCCTGATTTCCTTTCAGTTGTATCAGGGCTATCAGCAGGCCCGGCAACAGGAGATTCCGTACAGTGAGTTCCTGACCTATGTGAACAAGCATGAAGTGGCCGAAGCGGTGGTGAGTGACCGGGTGATCACCGGTACCCTGACTCTGAAGGATGAAAAAACCAATCAGCCGCGGAGATTTATCACCGTGCCGATGATGTGGAATAATGATCTGGCCATGACCCTGGAGAAACAGGGGGTCAAATATACCGTGCGTCAGAATACCAACTGGCTGGGAAAATTCCTGGTCAACTGGGTCCTGCCCTTTGGTCTGCTTTTTCTGTTCTGGGGCTGGATGGCCAAGCGTATGGGCTCTATGGGTCAGGGGGTGCTTAATATCGGCAACAAGATTCATATCCATCCCGACGACCAGCCCAAGGTCACCTTTGATGATGTGGCCGGAGCCGAAGAGGCCAAGCAGGAGTTGAAGGAGAGCGTGGATTTCCTTAAAGATCCGACCCAGATTCAGGAGTTGGGTGGCCGAATGCCCAAAGGCGTGCTGATGGTCGGCCCTCCGGGGACCGGTAAAACCCTGTTGGCCCGTGCCGTATCCGGGGAATCCGGCGTACCGTTTTTTGCCATCAGTGGTTCCGAATTTATTGAGATGTTTGTCGGAGTCGGGGCGGCTCGGGTACGGGAGCTCTTTGA
>CAZPXI010000405.1:0-2707 GCA_964590715.1 uncultured Desulfobulbus sp. | reverse complement strand
ATGCCTAAGTACATATTATACGACAGGTAATATCTCAACTGTGGGGCAATACCGAACAAATAGTAATAATAACTCCGTTGATGGCCAACCCGTAACCAGTCATATATCACCGGGGCACTGACCACCGTCTTCTTACCCATCCGCCAGGTTGGCCCGGTGGATAACGAAATATGTGTGGAATCAAGCGAGTCCACCTTATGATAATCAATATAGTTTAAAGATAGCCCTGACTGCCAGCTCACCCTGTCGGTAATTTTTTTGAAATGGTCAATACCCAAGCCCAGTTTATAGCCTGTATCCTCAGTTTTTTTTGCATCCTCTGAAAGTTCAAAGGGAAGTCCAAACATTAGAACTGAATCAATGGCCGGCCCTGCATTCGCATTCGTGTCATAAATCCAGCTCAGTGATGTCCGTAAGTGCCAGCTACGCACTTCCCTGTCTATAGCTGCAATGTATGCATCGATATTGTCGCCAACAGCTTTGGGTGGGTTCAAGGCCCTTACTTCCATATAGTATTTTTTTGCCTCCTCGTTTTTCCCCTGGCCTCGTAGAATCTGCGCAAGCTCAAGTTTCGGCCTGCCTGCCCTGGGGTCAAGTGCAATCACCTTCTTTAAATAGTTTATGACTTCCTCGGCAGGTCGTCCTGATTCCTTTGCGCTCATTGCCAGCAGGAACCATTCCTGTGGATCTTTGCTGGCTTTGTCTACATTTTCCGTCAATAAGGTATATGCTTCCTGCGGTTCACCGGCTTCAAGCAGGCTCACGGCTTTGAGCTGGATATTTTCGGCAGTGGCTGTCTGCGCTAACGCCATGATGGTGATCAGGCCAAAGCAAATAAGGTTTAGTAATTTTTTCATTTTGTACTCCTTACTGCCTGGCATGAAAAATACCGACGGCCCCTGTGCCATCATTTCTCTGTACATGGAAAGATCCGCCTGTTTCCTCTGCGTTAGGGCCGGCAAATCCTCCGTCAACACTCCCGCTTACAGTTGCCGAGGACAAACTTCCATTATAGCCATTATTGCTGTCTATTGCTAAATCGTTAAAAAAGACATCGGCAAAGGCACCTCCATTATGGGTAAGATTTAATTCACCGGATACCGACCTTGCTGCAAAATCGGCTGTAATATTGGCAGTACCTCCGATGGCATTGACTTCAACGGTTTTTGTTAGTTGAGGGAATGGGCCTGCCGTTGGAACAGGTCCATTACTATCATAATAATCTCCAATTACGGCACCTGTATATGTTGCGGTCCCGGTTGAGGGCATTGTGACCGTTGGAATACCCACAATCCCATGAAAATGCACTTCTGTGGAATCTTCCCCACCACTCCATTCTCCCCAAGAGGTGTACTGATATTTACCTGTTATAGTCATATCTTCTGTGCATTGACCTTTTTCACAATCTACAGTCATTGCAACCCGTGAACCAATAGCCGGAGCTGTTTGATAATTGTCTACAGTGTGCGCTCCACCTCCAAATGTCACAATCTCTCCTGGGTCGCCAGGGGCGCGGCTAGGTTTGTTCACGACATAGGCATAACTTGCAGCGCCACGATTATCTGCAACACCTGGGTTTGGTGGAATCTCAGGAGGTGAAGAGGATTCACCCGACGGCTCTTGATTATTGGCTGCTTCTTCCCTGCGCCGTTGCTCCTCTTCCCTGCGAAGGCGTTCTTCTTCCAGGCGACGCCTCTCTTCAGCCTGACGTATGATTTCAGCCTGGGCAGCATCCTGAAAAAGAAGATTTGTTTCTTCCTTGACTTCGAGACTGTATTCATTCGGCATACCTGATTGCCCTGAAATCTCGTGTGTTGAAGCAACCTGGCCGGTGTATACTTCCGAAAAATTACTTCTGTAATCGTATTTTTCTGGCATATTCGAAGTGTCCAAAACCAGTTGAAAAACGTTATAGCCCCATGCAACGATGTCTTTTGAATCCCCTCTTGCGACGTTGTAATTCCTGCCAAGTATACCGAGCTTCACCTTTTCGCTTTTACTGAGCTCGTTCCAGGGCCTTCCTTTGATGATGGCAAGAGCATCTGTTTTGATTGAACCGGTATCGTTAAACTGCTTGCTGTTCTCCTGTTTATATCCTTCCAGCGACTTTTCAACGGTCCATGATGTTGGGTAATCATAGCCATAAAAATAACCATACAAGCCATAATCAGGGTCTTGCTTCCGTATCTCAGCCCTGAGGTTGCTGTATTTTTTGCCGGTTACATTGAGCAGGTTCCTGACTTTCCTGCCCTCGGCAGTGTTTTCTTTGCCGGCTTTAAACAATTCAGCATATTTTGCTGCCAAATCTCCGGTTTTCCTGTAAAGTTTGTCAGCTTCTACAATTTGTTCGTTCAATTTTCTGGATTCCGTATTCCTTTCTGCTGCATTGTCTTTTACAGGATGTTTATTTCCTGTGGAATAGGCAACTTCAGAGGATGTCCGGGAACGTTCTGTTCTCTTTGCAACAGTACCTGCTGTGTCATAATAAGCACCATATCCGGGTTCCTGCTCTCTGATTTCAGACCTGAGGGCGCCATATTCCGCGCCTATCTGATTGAGCTGTGTCCTGATGCTCTTTCCTTCATCAGTGTTTTCTTTTCCGGCTTTGAGCAGTTCTTCGTATTTTAAAGCAAGTTCGTGGTTTTGATTCCAGAGCTTTTCAGCTTTTGTTTTTTTGTCTTCCAACGCTGCAGTAGCAGAATTTTGT
>CAZPXI010000404.1:0-2718 GCA_964590715.1 uncultured Desulfobulbus sp. | reverse complement strand
AAGGGTTGATGGAATAGCCTACCCGGTCTTCACTTTTTCAGCTGGTTGATGTGCCAGACACCATCCGCTCTTTGTTCAACGCTGTAAAAAAAGACCGCACCGTTTGCAGCCACCCGATAGGTGTGAAAGGTAGGGGACTTTTTAAAAATAGTCACCTCGGCATCTTCAATTTCTAGGTTGAGATCTCTGTGAAATTTATCTTTGAGTATCAAATAGGTTGCCGTTGACCTGTCATCAACAGGTGAAAACGTTTCATAGCGCTGACCGGTTATATTCTCATAAAACCGTATGGCTATTTTTTTGCCGTCACCGGAGAGGAGAGCAAGAGCGAGAACAGCCAGAACCAGAACGTTTATAACTATGAACTTTACGTTCTTGAACAACTCTAAATAATTCTTACGCTGTACCGGGCCGGTTTCTTTCTTCACCCTGATCTCCCCATTCCCGAGTACCCATGACGCAAAACAAGTTGTGGTCCTTTTCCCGGCATCATGTGCGAAATCTGCCGGTCAACTCCTTAAGGGCGGCAACCTGGTCGGCAAGGTGGTGGGCCGTATCCCTTATCTCGTCGCCACTTCCGGAAAGGTCTGAAACCACCCGGCTGGTCTCGGCAATATTCTGAGCAATTTCCGATGACACTGCAGAGGTCTGGGCCACGTTTTCATTCACTTCACTTATTCCTTCGGAGGCCTGAACCACGTTTTCTGATATTTCACCGGAAGTCGCGCTCTGTTCCTCCACGGCCAGGGCAATTTCCGTGACAATGGCATCAACTTCACTGATCACGCTGCTGATCTGCCGAATTTCTCCTACCGTCTCGTTGGTGGACCCCTGAATAGAACTGATTTTGCTCTTTATCTCTCTGGTTGCCTCAGCCGTCTGCTTGGCCAGCTCCTTGATTTCATTGGCGACCACGGCAAAGCCCTTGCCGGCCTCACCGGCCCGGGCCGCTTCAATGGTAGCATTAAGGGCCAGCAGGTTGGTCTGCTCTGAAATCTCCGTTATCACCTCCGTCACCTTACTGATTTCCGCTGCAGCATCGCCAAGGGCGTCTACTTTTTCCGACGAACTGGTGGCCAGAGTCACTGCATGACGGGTTATCTCCTGCGCTTTAGTCGTCTGCTTGGCCTCCTCATTCACCGAGGCAAGAATCTCCTCGATGGCAGCGGAGACAAGATGGACATTGGTGGAGGCCTCTTCACTGGCAGCGGCCACTGAGTTCATGTTGCTGCTCATCTCTTCGGTGGCTGCGGCAACGTTATCCGCCTGATCAGCTGCCATTCTTGTGCCTTCGGACAGGTCTGAGGAAATGTCGGTCAGAGACGCTGACGAACCACTGAGCGCCTCGGCCTGCTGATGAATCTGCGCAATTACGCCCTGCAGTTTGGTCGACATATCGGCAAGAGCATGACCGATGGACGCTATTTCATCGTGACCTTCAACCTTGATCGGGACGGAAAATTTTCCCTTGCTGATCTCAACAGTTGCACTATGAAGCCGGGCAAGCCGTTTTCCCACCCGTCCGAGAACCAAGAAAAACACTGTAAAAAACAGCATCATGGCAACCCCGGTCACCAGCATCAGTATATATATTGCCTTGATCCTCGTATTGAGAGATTTACCTGTAGCCTCTTCCAATATCCGGACATGCTGTTCAAGCACCTTAAAAGCCTTGAAGGCTGGAGAGTCATTGATCTTGACAACTTTGTCTATTGCCGTCGGGTCACTGCCCTCCTGATGCATGGCCACCGAAGTATCAATAGCCTTTGCATACTGAGCAGCTACAGCCTGGATATCAGAAACAGCTTTCCGCTCTTCGGCAGTCAGCTCTAACCGGCCATAGGCGGCAAATGCCTCGTCCATACGTTTTTTATTCTGCTTGAATCGATCGGCATACTTCCCTGTCCCTCGAAGGACATGATTTTTAAAATTGTGAATAAAGCCGCCATATCCAAATTGTGACTTAATTTCGGTAAGCTGCGTTTGTCTCTGCAGAGCGGCCTGCTGAAAGTTCTTCCAGTCACTTGAGATATTACCAATGGATCGGAGTTGCAGAACGCCTGTTATGCAGAGCAAAACAAGCAACACCAGTGAGAGTAAAACAATTTTTTTCTTAATGGTCATAATCCCTTCCTTGCAAAACACATGTATACCAAGTCAACGGCCGTCACATCAGAACCGTCATGGATAGAGTTTTTTCGAGCCTCCAAATTCTTACGTTTCCGGAGTTCATAACCGGCAACTTCACGGATCCTCAACTTATTTCAGTATGCCTTTGCAAAAAGCGGATATCAAGAAAAATACTCAAAAAGTTGAATATTTCTCAATCGACGGCTCGCAAGCCGGCCAGGTTGATGACCAGATTCTGCAGGCCGGAACTTTCAAACTCCACAGTCACGATGCCCTGGGCCCGGCCGACCGATTTAACCGTACCTGTACCCAGGGTCTGGTGGTGCACCATCAAACCCTTTTTCAACTCTCCGGCACCAAGAAATTTTCTATTTTTTCGGTTCTTCCTGCTTACGGTTGAACCGCTTGGACTTTCTTTAAGTGGAACATCACCATTGATCGCTGCCAGATATTGGCGGACAAGGGCAATATTTCCTGCCTGCAGGGGTGGTGCATCCGGTTCCTGGTGGTGAATGCGCCCGCCCAGCTGATCGCTGAGTTGCAGATTGACCTCATAGAGAAAACAGGAAGCCGGATACCTACCCTCTT
>CAZPXI010000403.1:0-2727 GCA_964590715.1 uncultured Desulfobulbus sp. | reverse complement strand
GAGCGAACTTAAACAGAACACGAGAGTGAACCGAATCTGAAAAAATATCGGAATATCTTCAGGTGCCACTACGGATAATCCGCTCCGGGGCATGAAAAATATTAACCCGATCCGGCCGGGCATAGGCTGCCAGAGTCACCCCGGCCCTGCGGGCAATGGCAAGGCCAAGCGATGAAGGCGCTGTCCGCGACATGACTATCGGAATCCCGATCCGGGCACACTTGAGCACCATATCCGAAGTCAGACGACCGGTGGTGTAAATTGCCCCCCTGGCGGTTATTTTCCCCATCAAGATCGCGCCGATTACTTTATCCACCGCATTATGCCGGCCCACATCCTCATAATGGGCCTGTAATTTTCCATCGGCCCAGAATCCACAACCGTGTACACAGTGGGTCTGGCCACCAAGTGGAGAGTACTGCAAAACCTCACGGATAAAATGCCGTATCTCGGCAAAGGTGATGGTGCACTCTTTAAGCGGACCAAAGGCACCTTCCAGCATCTCCCGGGAAATCCTGCCGGTCCCGCCACAGCCCGAAGTGATAATAACCTCTTTTGGCTCGTCCTCTTCATCAACATCGGCATGGACAGAGATACGGCCTTCCGGACAGACCAGTACTTCACGCACCTGTCCGGGTTCAGTTACATAGCCCTGACCAAAGAGAAAACCGGCCCCGAACTCCTCCAGCCCGGTGGCAAGGACCATGGATGTCCCGATATCTCTGTCATTGAGGGCAACCGTATAGGGAACCTCAATCGCCACAATTTCTTGTTCCTCCCGGTGCCCGTCAGGGGTCATGACGACTGTTTTATGTACCAGGGTTACTTGATTTTCCATAGTATTCTATATGCTGTTCCTGTATCAGGTTGCGCGGCCTTGTCCAGCCTGTCCGGTCTGCTTAAGAGATCCGGGAGATCCTGCAAGAGACTTACAGGACAACGGTTGAACAATTTGCACAAACAATTTGAATCGACACGGTTTCATGTTTTTTTTTGCTTGTTTTTTATCATGGCAGGTATACACTGTGCGGAGTGTGAATAAAAGGGGAAGTTAGAAAAGTTAATACTTATTCCTATCTTGTGCGGTGCCCATGCAAAACGGATTCACCTCGTATCTCCTGAATTATGACGGCAGCGGCACACCTGTGCTGGTCGAACACACCCACCCCCTGCACCTGGACAAGTCTTTCAATCTCGATACCGCTTACGATAAAATTTTCCTGGCCAGTGGTTTTTCCTCCCTGTATGACGAGACCACCCTGCCCCTGTCCGCCACCCTGCAGTTAAATGGTGATCTGGGTGATTTTTCCCTGGACCAACTCGGCATGATCGGCCGGGCTGAACTTGACCGCCATACAGGAACACAGTATCGCAGCCTGATCAGCGAGGCAAACCCCAAAGTTGTCGTCCTTGGGGAATCTGCAGATGAACTTGACGGGTTCATTGACACCTATGGTGGAGTTCTGGAAATAACCGGCCTTCTCAGCCGGGGAATGCACTCTGAATTCACCACCGCCGGCGAACTTGATATCCGGCAAAAAAAAGACCGTGTACGCCTTGATTTCGTAGTTCGCACTCCGGTCAACCATGCGCTGTGCACCTACTGCGGAAACTGTGGTCCGGTCTGTCCGGAACAGTGCCTTGATGAACATCTCTTTCTTAACCTTGAACGTTGCACCTTCTGCAAGGCATGTCTGACGGTCTGCGCTGCTGACGCCATTGATCTGCATGGCGCCCAGCGCCGCTCCATTGAGACCCCTGCCCTGCTGATGCTTTCAACAGAGAAAGAGCGGCCCAAGGGCAGTGATTTAATCTTTTCTCAAGAAGATCTTCCGGACCTCTTTGCCTCTATCTTTGCCGGCCGGATTGATGAAACCGTGCTCTGCAACAACCAGCTCTGCCAGTACAGCGGCCGGCATGATCTCGGCTGTAACCTCTGCATCCGGGCCTGTAGGTACAAGGCGATACAACAGGACAGTACCGGTACCCGGGTCGACCAGCAACGTTGCCTGGAGTGCGGTGTCTGTAGTGCAACCTGCCCCACGGGCGCAATGCAGTCTCTTCGCTTTACCGACCAAAATTGTATTCCCTATTGGAGACATATTCCGATTGAACCCGGCTGTTCTATCGTTATCGGCCCTGAACAGCTCCTGCACAAGTTCTGGTGGCACAACCGAAATCAGACGTTTCCCGACACCTTCTTTCTCGAGCACCCGGTTGCCGGATCACTGACCACGATGCATTTGCTTTTTCTTCTCTCTTTAGGGGCAGGCCGAATATTGCTGCTTACAAGAGATGCTGAAGAGCAGGTTCCAACCAGACAGATCGAGCAGACCAATGCTCTGTATGCCGAGCTTTTCGCCTGTCCTGAGCCGCTGCAAAGGGTAAAAATCAGTACTCTTGCCCCCCTCCTGCAGCAGGAGTTCAAGAGTCCGCTCACATCATTCTATACAAACTTCTCCTTTACCAATCGAAGGGAAAAGCTGATTTCAATCCTTGAGTTTTTTCTGCAGCAGGCACCCGGCCCACACCGGTTCAGCCCTGAACTTTTCTCGGATTTCGGCCGGGTCACCTGCGACCAAAAACTCTGCACGCAATGCCTTGCCTGTGTCGGTGTATGCCGAATGGAAGCCCTGACCGCAGATGCCGGCAACTTTGCGCTTATGCACACTCCGGCCCGCTGCGTGCAATGCGGGCTCTGTGCCGCCATCTGCCCGGAACAGGCGA
>CAZPXI010000402.1:0-2729 GCA_964590715.1 uncultured Desulfobulbus sp. | reverse complement strand
TTACCAGCGAAAAAGCTCTTTACTGACCGCCAGCTGGATAAAGGCGCGGTGTTCATAATACGAGCCGGTCCCGCCGGTGACGATATCGGTATCATGATCATAATACCGGTACCCGCCGGAAATCGTGTACCAGCGCATAAAGGTGTAAGCCAGCGAGAACCCGGCATCATAATCCTTTTCCGTGTACTCAATCCGCTCAAAATCTTCCGGGGGCGAAGGAGCGGTTTCAGGCGGCTGTCCATTGTCAACCACAACAATAGTCTGTGGTGCAGGGTACTGGAGCCGACGATTATCACTGTACGAGGCGGAAACCGTTGCCGTAAGTGCCTGGGTCAATTGATAATCAAGGGCCACCCCTGTGCGCCAGAAATCGGTCAGACCGCTTCTACGCCCGTCAAAGTTACTCTGGTCGTAGCCCTTATCGGCAAAAAACGTTAAGGCCCCGTGCATATAATCCCAGGTCAAACCGGCATAGACGTTGTAGTCGGATTCGGTGGGGCTGTTTTCAAAAGATCCCCAGGACGGCCCGCCGGACATGGTAACATGCAGGCGCTGAGTTACATCATAGTCGAACCCAAAGGAAATATTATTGACTTCATAATCTTCGCGGAGGGCCGCCTCATAATCGGTGTTGAGAAAGCTGTACTCGGTAAAGAGATGGAGATGCGGGGAGGTATCGTAACCACCTCTGACTCTGAAATTATACTCTGTAAGATCGTCCGAACCGGTTCCGGCGGCGTGATCAATCTGGGCATCACCACCCTCAGCCGGCGGAGTAACCACAAAGACATCGGGTTCATCAAAAAGACCCTTGGAATAGCGCACTTCACCAAACCCGCTCCATCGCTGGTTAAAACGATGACTCAGGCTCAGTCGCCCGGTGTGCCGATCATAATCAGTATATCCGCCGGCACTATCCGAATCATCATTGCGCAGAACGTCAAAGCTGTAATCGACAGTAAGCGTTCTATCCGCCCCGTAATCATAATCCGTGCTCAGATTAAGGGTATTCGTCCAATACCGCCTGCGCCCGAACCGTTCGGTAAGAGGCTCTTCGGAGTCATCGCCGGGAGAGCCGACAGCAGGCTCTTCAACCACAGGCTCGCCCGTTTCCGGAACGATAGCGGCGGTTCGATACTCTTCTCCCCGGACCGGGTCATCTCCCAGAAAGAAACGGTTATCCAGGGAAATCAGCCAGTTCCTGGTCAGGTTTCGTTCCGCCCGTAAACCAAAATCATGATCCAGGTCCGTTGTTTCATCAAGATGATCGTAATTCAGAGACGGCGCATAGGTCACTTCAAAGACATCCCGTATTCCGGTTGAGGAAAAGGTCAACCGTGGAGTCAGAAAATATTGCTGCCGATCACCACGGCGATCCTCAAGGACAATAACCGTCGCCCCTGACCCGGTTTCACCGACATCGCCTGCAACTATTTCACCGCCTTCATCATCAGGTGTTGTTGCAACCAAGCCGCTGTTGGTATAGGTCCGATCCTGATGATCGTATCGAACGGAAACTTCACCAATTAAAATATTCTGCCGGCCATGGGCGGAGCTGCCGGCAAAAACAAGGCCACAGCAGAACAACAGACTCAGATTGTAACGGAAACAGGCCACATCAACCTCCAAAAAAACATTAGTGCACAATCATGACGTCATTGGGCTGCAGATAGATATTTTTCTCCAGGTCTTCCCCATCAAGAAAATCATCATAGTCAAATTTCAACGTTTTCTTGTCTTTGCTTTTCACAGAAGCAGGATTATTACCCTGGCGGATAACCGTGACATCATGCTTGGCCCATTCGTTAAAGCCGCCGCTTCTGGCTATGGCCTGAACAATGGTGATGGGAAAATCAAGATAAAAAATACCGGGACTGTTGACCTGTCCCATCACCGTGTACCGGCGGCTGTTGCTCTGGACTAGAACAACCGTGACAATGGGATCATCAAAGACCGTGAGATAGAGCTTTTTCAGATAATCAGCGGCCTGGGTCAGGGTCATCCCGGCGACCTGGACATCACCAACATGCTGCAGGGAAACCCGGCCATCCAGCCGCACCTCAACCCCGGAATCCGCCCGTCTGAGGACATCGCCGCCGCCTCCGGCCGTGGGCCCGGCAATCGCAGGACGGGCACCTGCTGCAGCCGACGACGCCGACATATCCCCTTCACCGTACACGCTGACTGAAATAACATCACCATGACCGATAACATACTCCTGCTGTTCGCCGGGCAGCACCTGATCACCGACAATCTCCCGTCGCAACTGTTCCTTCTGCGCACTGCTGACAACCACATCAGCCGTTGACTGCGCGGCAAATACCGGCTGAACTACGCCCACGGACAACCAGCATATTGCTGTAATAAGCGGAAAACATACCAACAACCATTTCTTCATATTCAAAGCCCCCTTTTTTTCAATTCAACACTGAAAAAAATGATGGTTTCGCAAAAAGCCTTCGCAACAGTACAAAAAATGATTTTTTACGAGTTCATCAATTTGCTACTTTGTCACAATAATTAAGGAATTGACAATAATGAGTTCCTCGTCATCCCCGAAGGTAGTTCTCGGGGATCCAGTGCGCTGGAAACGTTCTGGATCCCCGCCAAAAACACGCGGGGATGACGGAAAAAGAAAATATGACACAACAAACAGTGGCAAAGTAGCAATACCTCATCAACAGTAATATAATCGTATCATACTCCCGAAAAAAATTGAACTTTTTCTA
>CAZPXI010000401.1:0-2735 GCA_964590715.1 uncultured Desulfobulbus sp. | reverse complement strand
GCCGTGGGGCCGTTTATCGCCGGACTGCTCGGAACCTGATCCTGAAGGTCTCTGCGCAGATCATCGGTCGAGTTTTTCAGGATAAGGCCCGGTATTCTCTCAAGCTTGAAGATACTCCACGTCGGTTCCTATGCCGAGGAAGGCCCGAGTATTGACAAGCTCACACCTTTGCCCGGGAAAACAATATTCCTTTGAGGGCTTATCCGGGAAGGAAAATTATTATCTTGGCAATTACCCGCTATCGGCCTACCCTGACTCGTTTCCAGGGAAGATTTATCATCATCCTTCTAATGAAATAATCATCCACAATTCACTTAAATCATTCGAACTGAAATAGGGATTGAATTGGCTAACAGGTGCGGATAGTTCGATGTTATTCAATGTTCCGACCAATAATTCGCCGAATTTTGCATCTGGTCCCAGCGTATCGGTTTTATGGGATTCATTGGCCGGATGATCATAGATTTCTAATGGACGTACTGTATCTTTCTCGGGTCGGGCAAGTAGGTCTATCTTCGGTCGACCCGCTCCTGGTAACTGTTTTTGAATCCAGTATGGATAATGTTCAGGGCGCAGATCCAAATTCAGGCCAAAATCACTGGTCTGGGTCTTGAATCTCTGCCACTCGGCGGGAAATTCATGGCGAATGGAAAAAAGTCGTGCCATCCCGGTAGCCGTTCCTTGGCCAATGGCTGAGGTGAGATGTCCCATGGCCGCATCCCGCAACCGGGCGCCGCCCTCCCTGGCAGTGTAGCGAATATGAAGGATTACATCGCTTATGGTGTTATAGTCAAATAGTTGCGGTTCATCATCAGCAGGATTTGCCGGAAGCTCCAGCCTCCACTCGCTGATCACTCCTGAATTTTCGAACGGCAGATACCGTTCATCACGAAGGTTGGTCTCAAACAGACCGCTGTCATTCTGGCCGCTGCTGGCGACAATCGATTCCATGCTGCCAAAATAATCGAGGAACCTGTCGTCTTCGTCTGTGCGGGGATAATCCTCGGCACCGGAGGCCGCTGGTGAGCGGCGGATGCTGCTCTTCAAAAGTGTCAGCTTGCAGTCCACGCCCGTGTACGGGCCGGTGACACAGGGTATGCTGACAGCAACGTTCTTGATGCGCCGGAAGTAGTGGCCAGGGCCATCCATGTCAAAAAGCTCTTCGGGTACGGATACCGCGCAGGAACCGGTCATGCGAAGTTGGACCAATGCCAGGGGATTTAACTGCCGCAGGCTAACGTGTTTTGTCAACTCGTATTCACGACGATTCTTTTCAAGATATGCCATCTCCAGCCGTTTAAGGTCAAAATGCAACTGTTCACCTGCAAGAAGCCCTCTTCTCATGTTGTCCCAGTAACCGAAGTTGATAAAGCCGGCATTGAAGTCACCCAGTTCCTGTTGGTAGCTTTTTTCAACTCGTTTAGCAACATTATAGGCCATCTGGTAGCTCTGAAAATAGATTGTTGAAATTTGTGATACCATCCAATTATACAGGTCCTGGTTGGAAAACTTGTTTTTAACATATGCATAGGCATCTTCAGCATGTTCAATCTGCAATTCATGGTTTTTCAGATCATTTTCTGCGATTGATTTCCTGATTTCAGCGGCAAGGATTTGTCTCTCTACTTGTTTCAATTCTTTGGATGCTGACTCGGCCTGAAAGGTCCAGTCATCTGATCTGCGGTCATATCCCCCTTTTATTGAGGCTCTATTTGCTTTATAATTATCAATTAATGCTAAGGTTCGCATAACACTTGCTGTTGCTTGCGCAGCATTACCCATATTCAATCCACCGAAACTCAGTGAGAATGATGTTGAAGGAGGAGGTCCACTGTTCATACCGGCACTTGCAGTAGGTAATAAATGATCAATGGCTGCTGCAACATCTGATAATTGTCCAACCATTTCCAAATCATGCGCTTTTTCTAGCTTATCCAAATATAATTGCTCATTTGGATTTGTATATTCTCGACTGCTGTAATACTGGCAACGTAATTCTATAACTTTTTTTGATTTTTTTAATCCTATTAAAGTTTCCTTTGCCTCATTAATCTGCTGTTTTTTTATCTGGCGAACAGATTTAAGCAATTGCAGCTCCTGGCCTGACCGCAACCGAGAGAGTGCCTCTGCATCTTTCTTTTCCAGGGCAGAGAGTATAGAAGCCCCTAACGATCTGACGTCACCACACAGTTCAACAGCCTTTTGCAGCATGTACTGGAAACGATAAAAGGGCAGTGGAGCATTCAGGTCGTTCAAGGCGCTGCCGATGTCCACACCCGCAGCCACGGCACGCACCAAAAGTCCCGGCTCTATCGGCGGTTCGAACAACGGCAGCTGCCTGACGATACCTCCGATGTTCATGCAATGCCTGATTTTGAAGAGGCGATCGGCCACAGTATCCCAATAAGAAAGGAGTTTCTGGTTTTTAGGGATGCAGAAGTAAAGCGATTCATCCTCATTCTGACTGTCATCTGTACCGGAACAGCAGGGATAAAAAGATTGTCCGAACATCTGCAGATCATTGGTTCTGGTCATTGCAGAAGTAAGTTTTGGTGAGGCAAGATAGTTCTCCATAGCAACCACAACATTGGAGAATGGATCCAGCCCTTCATTCTCCATATCTGCAAAAGTTTTGGTTATGGACTGGGTATGTGGTGGAATATTCTCCGGCCGTTTGCCAAGGATCTCCGCAGCTAATATATAAAGCTGGGTGGCTTCATTGATGGATTCGATGC
>CAZPXI010000400.1:0-2735 GCA_964590715.1 uncultured Desulfobulbus sp. | reverse complement strand
GGTTTTACGTTGGGAAAAACCGAGAGTTCAGGCCGTGATCATAAGCTTATGTGGAAGATTAGTCATGCAATGGTCAGGGAATTTGCAGAGATCTGTGCACAATACGGCGGTACCAACTGTGCAAATATTGCCGGGGTCAACTGGAACGATCGTGCCTCCGTCAAACACTTTTACACGAACCCCGACAGTACACGGCAAAATTGCGTCCAGGTGATCAGGGCAACCAGTAATGTTTTATACTCCTTACTGGAGGAGCTTTCCCCCCGGCACTGAGGAGCTGAACTCCAGATTGGATTGGTCGGAGTCTACGCATATCGTTGGCAACTGCGTCTTAATGCCGAGCGTCTATTTTTGTATCAAGGCCCGGCCAGTCAAGAATTTTCTGATCGGCAGTTACAAGGGTTGCCGGGAGATCGAGGGCGGTTGCCACAATCATGCGGTCTGCAGGGTCACCATGAAAATTTTCCAATGAGCCGGCAGCAAGAGCTGGTCTGCCATGCAGGAAAACCTCCTGAATGCCATGGTCAAGGAGGTCTCTTCTCCAGACCTGGAGATCCATCGCTATTGCCAACCGCTGTTTTTCTACCAGCATGGCAATTTCCCAGAAACTGATTGACGTAACAGCCAGCTGTTCTTCAACCAAAGCCCGGTTGATTTGCTGAAGACTGTTCGATCCGAGTCGGGGATTTCCTTCTGTCAGCCAGACAAGAACATGAGTGTCAAGAAGCAGCATTATTCGGCATCCCAGTGAACATCCAATGGTGTGATCAGGTCATCTTTGCTGCTGATTTTTTCTTTGTGCAGGCCGAAAATGGAATTGGGTATCTTTCGGTATGGCAACAATCGGGAAACAGGTCGGCCGTTTTTGGTTATAATGATTTCTTCGCCTGTTTCGTTTACTTCGTCCATCAGGTGGAGGCATTTAGCTTTAAATTCTGATGCTTTGATTGTTTGCATATTGTACCTGCGCTGAAAAAATTAAAAACGATTTTACTTTATAGAGACTATAGTCATTATCATGGTCACGGTCAATGCGTTCTTTCTCTAATAGTAGATGAACAACAGGTGTAAACAGGGATGTTCCTCAACAGAGTTTCAGGAATTATAGGGTATTTTTTAAGTGTGTTGCTGATTTATCTTATGGACTGAAGCAGGTTTCTTGGGTATGAAAAAGAGATTATCAACTACAAGGCACCATGCAAACAGTTATGTTGAAAAAAATTGACCATATTGGTATTGCGGTTCGTTCCATTGCCGAGGCACGTAAATTTTACGAAGACGGACTTGGCCTGAGGTGTGAGCGGATCGAAGAGGTTGTAAGCCAGCAGGTGCGAACCGCCTTTTTCACTCTGGGCGAGACCCATATCGAGCTGCTTGAGCCCATGTCCCCTGACAGCCCGGTAGCCGTGTTTCTGGACAAACGGGGTGAGGGGATTCATCATATCGCCTATCTGAGTGATGATCTGGATCGACAGCTGCAGAAGGTCCGGGAACAGGGGGGCTGTCTGATCAATGAGACCCCGGTGGCCGGGGCCGGAAATAAAAAAATTGCCTTTGTACATCCCAAATCAACCCACGGGGTTCTGACTGAACTCTGCGAACCGGAAGAGTAAAGGTTCCTTAAAAAGGAAGATAGACCTACGAGTTATGCAGGATATTGATATCATACAACGGCTTGAGAATAAACGTGGAGCCGCGCGTTTCGGTGGTGGACAGGCACGCATTGACCGGCAGCACGACCGGGGCAAATTGACAGCTCGAGAACGGATTGAACTCTTTCTTGATCAGGGCAGTTTTGAAGAATGGGACATGTTTGTCGAGCACGGTTGTGTCGAGTTCGGCATGGAGAAGCAGAAAATTCCCGGTGATGGTGTGGTCACCGGATATGGAACCGTCTGTGGCCGGCTGGTCTTTGTCTTTAGTCAGGATTTTACCGTGTTCGGGGGCTCACTATCGGCAGCGCATGCGGAAAAGATCTGCAAGATCATGGATCATGCGATCAAGGTCGGTGCGCCGGTGGTGGGGCTCAATGATTCGGGCGGGGCCAGAATTCAGGAAGGGGTCGAGGCCCTGGCCGGGTATGCCGATGTCTTTCAGCGCAACGTCCTGGCTTCGGGCGTGATTCCTCAGCTCTCCATGATCATGGGGCCCTGTGCCGGGGGTGCGGTCTATTCTCCGGCTATGACCGATTTTATCTTTATGGTTAAAAACACCTCTTATATGTTTGTTACCGGGCCGGAGGTGGTCAAGACCGTGACCCATGAGGAGGTCAACGCCGAGGAACTCGGCGGGGCAGCGACCCATACAGGGAGATCCGGGGTTGCCGATCTTGCCTTTGAGAATGATGTCGAGGCCCTGTTGATGTTGCGACGATTTTTGAATTTTCTTCCGGCCAGCAACAAGGAAAAGCCGCCGGTCTGGCCGAGCAATGACCCTGCGGAACGGATAGAAAAGTCTCTGGATACCCTGATTCCGAAGGATCAGAACAAACCCTACGACATGAAGGAGTTGATTATCAAGGTCGTGGATGAGAATGATTTTTTCGAGCTTCAGCCCGATTATGCCGCCAACATCATCATTGGTTTTGGCCGCATGCAGGGCTCAACCATCGGTATTGTCGCCAACCAGCCCATGGTGCTGGCCGGTTGTCTTGATATCGCCTCCGCCCGTAAGGCCGCTCGTTTTGTCCGCTTCTGTGATGCCTTTAATATCCCGATAGTTACCTTTGTCGACGT
>CAZPXI010000399.1:0-2737 GCA_964590715.1 uncultured Desulfobulbus sp. | reverse complement strand
CTTGCCGGGCTTGGATTCAGCCGCGAGATCCTCAGCTTTTCCGGGGTCAAGGGACTGGGGGTTTCCGGTGCCCTACGTTCGGCATTACGATTGCCGCAGGCCGTATATGCGGCCGCAAAAATTATTAAGCGTTTCCGGCCTGATCTGGTTTTTGCAGTCGGCGGCTATGTGACCGGACCGGTGCTGCTGGCGGCAAAACTATTTCGGGTGCCGATCTGTATCCATGAGCAGAATTCCGTGCCGGGTCTGGCCAACAGGCTGGCCGGAAAAGTTGCCGATCTGATCTGTATCTCGCTTCCCTGTAAACCGCCCTTTGCAGAGAAAAAAACCGTCCTGACCGGCAATCCGGTACGGGAGGAGATTCTTGGAGTTGCTGAGAAAAAAACCGTATCGGCAGACAGGGAACTGACCCTGCTGATTCTCGGCGGCAGCCAGGGGGCGCACCGGGTCAACGCGCTCATGCTCAAGGCGGCGGCCTCTCTGCAGGAACAGGGCAAAAAAATACATATTATCCATCAGACGGGGCGGACCGATGAGGAGATGGTTCGCCGGCGGTATGAAAAACTTGGGGTTCAGGCTGAGGTTGCTGATTTTTTCACTGACATGGCCGGGCTGTACAACAAGGCGGATCTGGTCATCTCCAGGGCCGGGGCAACAACCCTGGCCGAGCTTGCGGTCATGGGGTTGCCGGCACTGTTGATACCCTATCCCTTTGCAGCCGATGACCATCAGACCACCAATGCCGATTATTACGTGCAGGCAGGCGGAGCCATGGTTTTTCCAGAACACGAACTTGACGGCGATCAACTGAGCAGGGAAATCACCATTCTTATCCAGGATCGCGAGCGATTGCAGACCATGGCTGCAGGAATGAAGTCCAGGGGCAGGGCCGATGCCACAGAAAAAATTGTCGATCTCTGTGAGCAGCTGGCAGGGTAAAGGGCTACCCCGTGAATTTCTCTATTCTACGCAGTGTGTGCACGAGAAAATAGTTTAGAATCAGAAACTCAAAACTCAAAACTCAAAACTCAAAACTCGGAACTCGGAACTCGGAACTCGGAACCCGGAACTCAAAAGCATGTATAACAAAACCAAACAAATACACTTTGTCGGGGTCGGCGGTATCGGCATGTCGGGCATTGCCGAACTGCTGCTGAACCTTGGCTATCAGGTCAGTGGTTCCGATCTGCGGGATTCCGAGATTACCCGTAAGCTGACCGCACTCGGGGGCTCGATTCACGCAAGTCACGCCGCCCAGTGGGTTGACGGGGCCGATGTGGTCGTCACCTCTTCAGCGATAAGTCCGGATAATCCCGAGGTGCTGGCGGCAAGAGAGGCCCATATCCCGGTTATTCAGCGGGCCGAGATGCTGGCCGAACTCATGCGTCTGGCCAAGTACGGTATCGCTGTTGCCGGCAGTCACGGCAAGACCTCAACCACCTCCCTGGTTGCAACGATTCTTGCCGAGGCCCGGCTTGATCCGACCATCGTCGTCGGCGGCAAGGTCGACAGCCTGGGCGGCAACGCCAAACTGGGCTGCGGTGATTTTCTGGTGGCTGAAGCCGATGAGAGTGACGGCTCTTTTCTCAAGCTTTCCCCGGTTATCGAAGTGGTGACCAATATTGATCTTGAACACCTCGATTATTACCGCGACCTTGAGCATATTAAAGAGGTCTTTCTCCAGTTTATTGAAATCCTGCCCTTTTACGGGGTGGCCATACTCTGCTTTGATGATGAAAATATTGCCCGGTTGCTGCCGAAGATCCAGCGACGGATTATTACCTACGGCTTGAGCGAACAGGCGGATCTGTATGCCACCCGGATTGAAAGCCATGGCATGGAGACCAGTTTTGATGTTCGTTTTCGGGACCGTGAACTGGGCCGGATCAAACTCAACCGTCCCGGCAGGCATACGATCTATAACTCTCTGGCCGCAATCGGAGTGGCACTGGAACTCGACATTGAGTTCCCGGTCATTGCCCGGGCCCTGGCAACCTTTGACGGGGTGCAGCGTCGTCTGCAGATCAAGGGCGAACGTGACGGTGTTCTGGTGGTGGACGATTACGGCCATCATCCAACCGAAATCAGGGCAACCCTTGACGCGGTTCGTGAAGGTTGGCCGGAAAGGCGCCTGGTGGTAGCCTTTCAGCCCCATCGCTATACTCGGACCAAGGCCCTTTTTGATCAGTTTCAGACCGCCTTTCATCGGGCCGATGTCCTGGTTTTGACCGATATCTATGCGGCCAGTGAACAGCCGATTGAGGGGATTACCAGTGAGCACCTGCTGGAGGCGATAAAGAGCCACGGCCAGCGCAATGTCCATTACGTTCCCACGGTCGAGGAACTGCCTGCGGCACTTTCGCCCATGCTGCAGGAGGGTGATCTTCTCTTGACCCTGGGGGCCGGAAATATCGTCCGGGCCGGTGAACAGCTGCTGAAGTCCGGGCAATGATTGTTTTTGGAATGATGGTGGAAGAGGAAAAAAATTAATGCTGAACAGTCGCCGACAACAGGAGATACGCGCATGTTGTGATGCCGTATCTTTTGATGTCTCAATGGCGTCGTATTCCACCTTCAAGGCCGGGGGGCCGGCTGCGGCACTGGCAGAAGTTCAGAACCTGGACCAGTTGTCGGCCCTGCTGGAATACTGTCGCAGGGAGGTGATTCCCTGGCGGGTCATCGGCCGGGGATCCAATATCCTGGTCACGGATACCGGATTTAACGGTGTTCTCTTTCG
>CAZPXI010000398.1:0-2741 GCA_964590715.1 uncultured Desulfobulbus sp. | reverse complement strand
GGAGCACTGCTGAACTCTTACAGAGGCCGAGGAAATTCAGGTATCTTGCATCCCCTGTTGAACTGTTACTAAAAAAGACTGCAGTGCAAGATCTGTAAACAGAATGTTGGTTGAGAAATGACCTGTTTTGCGCTACAAAGCTAAAATGTTAATTCAGGTTGATCAGTTTTTATTTCTTAAGGAGAGAGCATGAAGAAAATAGTCCTGCGTGAAGATCAAATGCCGACCAGCTGGTATAATGTGGCTCCCGATATCCCAGGCGGCCTGCTGCCGCCCCTTGATCCGGAGACCAAGGAACCAATGGCCCCGGAAAAACTGGCGGCTGTTTTTCCCATGGGTCTTCTGGAACAGGAGATGAGCCCGGAACGGTTCATTGAGATTCCGCAGGAAGTTCAGGAAATATATAAGATCTGGCGGCCCTCACCCCTGGTTCGGGCCAATAAACTGGAAGAAGCTCTCGGCACCAAGGCCAAGATCTTTTTCAAAAACGAGGGCGTTTCTCCGGTGGGCAGCCATAAGCCGAACTCGGCCGTGCCCCAGGCATATTATAATATGCGGGAAGGCGTCAAACGACTGGCCACGGAAACCGGCGCCGGGCAGTGGGGTTCCGCACTCTCCCTTGCAACCTCGAAATTTGGTCTGGACTGTAAGGTGTACATGGTTCGGGTTTCCTTTGACCAGAAGCCGTACCGTAAATCAATCATGCAGACCTTTGGGGCCGATATTGTTGCCAGCCCCAGCCCGGACACCAATACCGGCCGCGCCATTCTTGAAAAAGATCCGGACACCCCGGGTTCTCTGGGTATAGCCATTTCCGAGGCCCTGGAAGATGCGGCAAACCGTGACGATACCAACTATGCCCTTGGTTCGGTTTTGAACCATGTGGTTCTCCACCAGACGGTTATCGGGCTTGAGGCCAAAAAGCAGATGGAAATCGCCGGTGAATACCCGGATGTTGTTGTCGGCTGCTGCGGCGGCGGTTCCAACTTTGCCGGACTGGTTGCGCCCTTTGTGCCCGATTATCTTGACGGCAAAAAAATCGAGTTTGTCGGCTATGAGCCTGCCTCCTGCCCGTCCATGACCGCAGGTAAACTGGCCTATGATTCGGGTGATGTCAACATGATGACCCCGCTGCTGTACATGTATACCCTTGGTCATAACTACATGCCTCCCGGTATCCATGCCGGCGGCCTGCGCTATCACGGCATGGCGCCCATTGTTTCCGCCCTGATCCGGGATAAAATCGTTACCCCGAAAAGCATCCATCAGCTTGAGTGTTTCGAAGCCGGTGTCCTCTTTGCCAAGACCGAAGGCATTATTCCGGCCCCGGAGACCACCCATGCCATTCGCGGTGCGATTATCGAGGCCATGAAGGAACCGGATAATCCAAAAACCATTCTTTTTAACTTCTCAGGCCATGGTCTGATTGATATGACCGCCTATGACAATTATCTGGCCGGGAACCTGCACGACTATTCCTATCCCAAGGAAGCGATTGAGGAATCTCTGGCTAACTTGCCGAAGGTTGATTGATGCAATAGAGATGCGCACGGCACTGGCTCATCTCTGTCTTTGCTGCATTTTTGTATTTTTTTCAGGGCAGTCCGCTGCTGCGGGCTGCCCTTCTTTTTCAGATGTCATTGTAAACGGAGCCTACGGTGTTGCCGATGAGAACGGCAGGCTGCTTGGTTCCTGCAATGCAGATATTCCCTTTATTCCCGCCTCGATCATCAAAATCCCCACCGCCCTGGCCGCATTGCTGGTCCTGGGCTCTGACTACCGTTTTAAAACCGAATTTTATATTGATTCCAAGCATAACCTGTACATCCGCGGTTTCGGCGATCCACTGCTTATCAGTGAAGAAGTTCTCGATATTCTAACATCACTTCGTCGGCAGGGGCTTGAGAGAATAAACGATATATTTATTGATGATACCTCTTTTGCCCTTGAGCATCAGACACCGGGACGGGAATCAAGTACCAATCCCTATGACGCGCCCGTCGGGGCAACGGTGGTGAATTTTAATTCAGTTTCCATTCGGGTGAATACAAAACACCGGGTCCGGTCGGCTGAACCCCAGACCCCGACCCTGCCGATCATGAAAAAACTTGGGCAACACAAGCGTCCCGGTAAATATCTGATCAATGTCTGCAAGGGGAGTTGTGAGCCGGAAGAGCAGATGGCCGAATTTACCGCCCAGCTGTTTCGTGCCCTTTCGAAGAAGGCCGGAATCAGCAGTGATGGCGGCTATGGCCGTAAACCGGTTCCTGCCGGTGCCCGCCTGCTCTATACCCATGAAAATTCCAAAAACCTGGATCAGGTCCTGGCCTCCATGCTCAAATTTTCCAGTAATTTTATCGCAAATCTTGTCTACCTGACCGTTGGGGCCGAGAAATACGGCTATCCCGCCACCTGGGACAAGGCAAACCGGGCAGTCCATAACGGGCTTGTCAGTGCACTCGGGCCCCGGACCGCCGATCTGATTGTTCAGAAAGAGGGCTCCGGGCTGTCACGCAAAAATCGGGTCACGGTCCGGGCCATGTTGAAGGTGCTGCAACGATTCAAACCCCATGCCTCTTTATTGCGGATACGAAGAAAGGTTCCGGTCAAAAGCGGAACAATGAAGGGGATCTATAACTATGCCGGATACCTGCAGGACGGAAAACCCTTTGTGATTCTGCTTAATCAACCGGCCAATACCCGGACAACGGTTCTCGACCGCCTCAAGCGTGGGCGATACC
>CAZPXI010000397.1:0-2746 GCA_964590715.1 uncultured Desulfobulbus sp. | reverse complement strand
GGAATTTGACCTGCATCTCCGGCTGCAGTTCTCCGATTTCATCAAGAAAGAGCGTGCCGCCGTCGGCCCGCTGAAACCGACCCCGGTGATTTTTAATCGCTCCGGTAAAGGCGCCTTTCACATGCCCAAACAGTTCGGATTCGATCAGGTTTTCAGCAATTGCAGCGCAGTTGACGCCGATGAAGGGTTCTTTCCGGCGGGGGCTGTGGCGGTGGATCAGGCGTGCCAGCACCTCTTTCCCTGTTCCGGATTCACCGGTGATCAGGACCGTGGCGGTTGATTCAGCTACTTTCAGGGCGGTCTGCAACAGCTCGCCCATGGCCGAGTTGACCGTTTCCATGCCTGCTGCACCGGTCAGTCGGTTGATCTCATCGGTCAGGTTCCGGGTACGTTGGCGCAGGTTGTACATCTCCAGGGCCTTTGTGCAGGAAAGCCGTAGAGCATCCCTGTCAAAGGGTTTGGGCATAAAGGTGAACGCGCCCAGATGCATGGCCCGGACAGCCAGTTCAATGGAACCAAATGCGGTGATGATAATCACCGGCACTTCAGCTTCTTCTTCCTTGATCTGCTGCAGGAGATCAAGCCCGTCCATATCGCCCAACTGCACATCCGTAACCACGATATCCGGATGAACCCTGCGAAAGAGATCAAGCCCTTCCCGGCCGGAGGCAGCGGCAACCACGGTAAAGCCTCCCTGACTCAGATTGTATTCCGTTACCCGCAGCAGGCTGGTGTCATCGTCTATGAGTAAAATGGTTTTCATTCCTGTGCACCCTGGTGGAGTTGCCGGCCCTGTGCGGGCAGGGAAACCGTAAAAATTGCGCCTCTGCCCTGCTGTCGGTTCTCCACGGTAATCGTTCCGCCGTAGCTCTCAACGATACGGCTGGAGATGGCCAGGCCCAAGCCGGTTCCCTCCTTGCGGGTTGAGTAAAACGGAGTGAATATATTGTGTCGTTCGTCTACGGGAATGCCTGGTCCGTTGTCCATGAAGAAGATCTGCATCCGCTTTCCGATTTGTTCCGCACCGACCTCGATAGTCCCGTTTTTTTCCAGGGCTTCGCAGCCGTTGAGCAGAAGATTGATAAAGACCTGGGCCATCTTGTTGCCGTCAACCGGAAATTGTTTTATCCGGGCCGGAAGGTTTATTTGTAATGTAATGTTTTTTTTGCGAAAGTTGTTTTCCAGCAGAGTGGAAACACGGTCGAGAACCTGGCCGAGTGGTTCAAGAGATGGATTTTCCGGGCCGGGTTTCTGGTTTCTTGAAAAGCGAAGCACTTCTTCCACAGTATTGGACAGGCGGGTGGTTTCCTTGAGCAGGATTTCGGCAAATTCATGTTTGGGGTGATCCGGGGGGAAATCATCGGCCAGAATTTCAACCGCTCCCCTGATTGAGGCCAGAGGGTTTTTTACCTCATGGGCCAGGGACGCAGACAGCTGTCCCAGGGCGGAGAGCTTCTGGCTGGCCCGCAGTTGTTCTTCCGCTTCAACCAGTGTACTGGTCTGTTTGTGAAGCTTTTTATACGACCGCTCGAGTTTTTGTGAAAGATCCTGGTATTTGATTCGCAGCTGCTTTTCCTTGCCGGCTATGGCACCGGTAACCAGGCCTGCTGCCAAATACAGTATGACTTCAGGCAGTTCGGTGAGGTAGGCACTCGGTCCCAACTTGTAAAAATGGAGGAGGTGGGGGATAAAGGCTATTGAGGTGCAGACAGCCAGGAACACTCCGCCCCATATGCCGAAGAGAAGGGCGCCGACAACGATGGGAAAATAACTGGCCCGGCGGTAGATGTCGTGCAGGACAAGTTGATCGGTTGGAGTAAAGGTATGGAGCAGGCCGACCAGAACAATGATCAGGAGCAGCAGGGAGAAATATATTTTGTGAACTTTTGACATAGTTGTGTAGATCGCGCAAGGTAGACGAAGTCTGTCGGGCAACAGGCGCTCAATGCAGCTGTTGACATGCAGACGCATTGGCTGTCGATGCTGTATTTGTAGAATACTCCATGCATATTCTATGTTAAAGTAAAAAGCAGGAGAGACAGGGTCGGATCACTGTAAAGGATGTTATCCCGCTTGCCCTGCCGGTATGGCCTTTTTTGTAAATCCCCGGATCAAGGAGGACAAATGACCGGTTTTGGTTCGATCTGCATTCATTGGAAGTCGCCCTGCTGACCGTGATGTGTGGATCAAATGAGATTCTCACTGTATCCGCATGGAGCCCGGCAATGGTTCTCGGCCCTGGCCCGGTTGATTGTTCTTTTCCTGGTACTTCCGGCAGGAGGGTTATCCGGCTATCATGGTCACCGATACCGCCTTTTATCGCTATTCCCCCTATCATACCCCTGCAGACACCCCGGAAAAACTCAACTATGAGCGGATGGCCCGGGTTGTGACCGGACTTGCCCGCACCATCCTGGATCTTGCAGGACAGGAATGAAGGCCAAACTTTTTGCAGTGTGACCGGAGAGCTCCTTCATGTCCCGGCTGAAATCCGCCTAATTTTTGTGTGGGTTGCAGGGGATGGATGGTTACGCATGGTGGGCAGCAAACGACTCTTTATCGGCATAATTAATTGAGGTAAGATGTTCTACCAGAGAGCTGCAGACATTGTAGTTATTGTCCACCTTCTGTTCGTGCTTTTTGCTGTTCTGGGTGGCCTGCTGGTATACAGGTGGCGATACCTGCTCTGGCTCCATCTGCCGGCTGTGTTCTGGGCCGCCTGGGTCGTGATAACGGGTGGAATCTG
>CAZPXI010000396.1:0-2748 GCA_964590715.1 uncultured Desulfobulbus sp. | reverse complement strand
TTTTCCAGGATCTCTTGTATCCCTGGCAGGCCATATTCCGCCCCGCCTGTTTTTACCACTAAGTTCGGTAAGATTGTAACCTGTCCACTGCTGTGGGTATGGCCACACAGGACTGTCATCCGGCGATCTGGAAACGTCGACATAAATTTCCGTAAAACATCACCAACAGCCTTGCAGGAGAAATGAGGAAGCCAGTCATCAGCGGAGATTTCACCTTCATGCCAGCAGGACTCTTTAAAAGGAGGAACATGGGTTAAGACAATCACATGCTGATAATTCTCCAAAGCTCCTGTTAAAATATTTTCAAAATACGCTGCGGCCTGATCACCGAAACTGTTGAGCAGGGCCAGGCGTCCAAGTACTCCCGCTTTCACAAAATTCCGAATTTTCACGTAATCGTTCAGTAACACCCTGGAACCGGCATAATCACCTAATCTGCCGTCAGCCCAACCCCCATGACCAATCAGACAGGTATTACTGCTTATCGCAACTATGGGTGATACCGGTAACCAGTAAAGCCACTTGGACCTGCCGCACAACTCCCTGATCGTTCTGCGTACCGATTCGATAGAACCACCGTAATAATCATGGTTGCCCAGGACAAAATAGACCGGGGCCTGATAAATGTCCTCGAAAAGACGCAGATGGAATTCAAGCCTTCCGGCAGTGGAAATATCACCTGTCAGAAAAAGCCCGTCAATCTCCAGATTCGTAAGTTCCTCAACAAAACCAACTGCCTTCTTGTCCCGCAGAAATTCCAGATGGATATCAGTCAACCAGGCGTAGCGCATTCTCTTCATTCCTTTTCACTCACCAGCGGTCTTCAGCGTAAAAACAACCGGTTCCATACTTTATAACCATCCGTGCCAAATCATTGCGAATGCGTTATTGTTTGTTCTCGTATTTCTGTCTGCAACAACTCTAGCAGGCCGCAGCGTACCATGAAACCAACAGAAATAAAAAAAGACAGCCATGACTTTGCAAGATTGCATAGATTCATTGTTGCAGGAGTTAGCCCATTTTGATTATGGGCTGTGCCACATCGACCATGTCTGGAACACCCTTTTTCCTTATGCGAAAGAGAACGATGTTTTGCATTACGATGACCTGGTACGCTATGGTGAAACCGGATGAAGAATAGTTGAGCACCGGACCGCCTTGTTGATAAGGTGGATAATAAATGATATATTAATTAGTTAATGAGTTATTTGTTAAAAGCTGATCCGCAAGGTCAGCAAAATGCAGCTCCGGTAACCGACTGCTGCAATTGTCTATCAAAATCCTCAGGCATCACGATAGACCCGGCAAAGATAGATCTTACGGGTTTTCAGGTAAAGATAAGGATAAAATGGAAGAGTATTTGACATCCACCGTGGAAGTGCATGTATTTACTATAGCACACCCGCCAAGCCTCTGCTCTGCATGCTCACTTCTGGCGGGTTTTTCATTTTTCAGCGGCAGGCGTAATGCGGTATAGTAAACCACCGCTGACCTTCTCCCGACAAGCAGATCTGCTCCTGTCCCGTGGCCTTTCAGGTGATCGAAACGTCATCATCTCAAAAACCTTTACCGTATCTGTCTTTTTTATATGAAAGTGCCTTCCGAGGCTTTGACTTTTGAGTCGCTTTCATTGTTCGTTGTGGCTGTGGCCTGAGAATCTGGTCCAGCCATGCTGGTTACATAGAGAGATGTGTTGAGTTCTGGAGATCATATGCCCCCCTGCAGATGTCCCTTCCCCAAACGATCATCCATGGAGTATTAACCTGCCATGACTGAGCATCAGCACATCGAGTGGAAACGGTTATGGCGGGATGAATACCTGAAGTGGGTCTGTGGTTTTGCCAATGCCGAAGGCGGGATCCTGGTCATCGGCAGGGACGATCAGGGACAGGTCACGGGGCTGAAAAGGGCCGGAAAACTGCTGGAGGATATTCCCAATAAAGTGCGTGATATTCTGGGAATCATGGTGGATGTGAACCTGCGCAGGGAACATGGCAGAGAATACATCGAAATAGTGGTGGATCCTTACCCTTATCCGGTGAGTTATAAAGGCGAATATCACTATCGCAGCGGTTCCACCAAACAGGAGCTTAAGGGAGCTGCCCTGGACAGGTTTTTACTTGGGAAACAGGGCCTCCATTGGGATGGTGTTCCCGTTCCCGGAGTAGATCTTGATGATCTGAACAGCACGGTCCTTTCTGAGTTCCGTCATCGGGCCAGCCGCAGTCAGCGGGTTGCGGAGGAAACACTTGCAGAGACCGACCAGATACTGATGGCGCGGCTGCACCTGCTTGATAGTAAATATCTTAAGCGGGCTGCTGTGCTGCTGTTCCATCCTGATCCGGAATCTTTTGTCACCGGCGCCTATATCAAAATCGGCTATTTTGAAACAGATGCCGACCTGCGCTATCATGATGAAATTCATGGTGCCATCTTCAGTCAGGTGAACCGCACCC
Organism: uncultured Desulfobulbus sp.; assembly: GCA_964590715.1. Classification (GTDB taxonomy): domain Bacteria; phylum Desulfobacterota; class Desulfobulbia; order Desulfobulbales; family Desulfobulbaceae; genus DRLX01. The sequence continues at coordinate 292 of CAZPXI010000396.1, read as the reverse complement.
TGGAAATTCTCCAGGCAAAATACCTCAAAGCAGCTATTTCCTATGATGGTGTGCAGCGGGTAGAGTCCTGGCCGGTTCCGTCTGCGGCTCTGCGGGAAGCATTGCTCAATGCTGTCTCTCACAAGGATTACAGCAGCAATATTCCCATCCAGATCAGTGTGTACCCAGACAAGCTCATGATATGGAACCCCGGCCAGTTGCCTCCGGACTGGACCATCAGGCAGCTCATGGAGAAACACGCCTCCCTGCCCTTTAACCCGGACATTGCCAATGTCTTTTTCCGGGCCGGCAT
>CAZPXI010000395.1:0-2761 GCA_964590715.1 uncultured Desulfobulbus sp. | reverse complement strand
CAGGACTGGCAGTCCATGACCGGCGATGACTGGCTCAATTCAAGTAAGACCCACACAACCTTTCTTGATCATGTGGAGCGGCAGATGCAGGAAGAAAACGAAGAAGACTGGCAGAGAATTAAAGAAAAATATCCGGCCGCAGCAAAGGCCGTCTTTGCCGGCGTAGTGGGCCCGATTGAGGAAACCATTGCCGCCCAGGCAAAAAAAAGAAACTGTGACCTAATCGTGATCGGGCCTTATCGGAAGAGTCGCAGACTGTTTAACCTGAAAATGGAAAAAGGTCTCAGAGCGCGTATCGACACGGCAAAGCTGCATCCCATCCTGCCCTGCCCGCTGCTTATTGCCCCGCCTCTGATATCTACGGATTGATATGGAACGTTTTTATGATCTGGCCCTGCCGACCACGGTATCGGCTCTGGATCCGGGCAGTATTCTCGATGACAACAAACTCCTCCACCTGCATCCGCACTGGTTTGTCGACCACTCCAAGCTGTATGATAACGGCCTTTTTGCAACACTTCGTGATTATGCCACCGACCAGGAATTCTCCCTGGGACTGCATCTGGATCATTCCACCGCCCAGGATGATCCGGAAGATTGCGAGATCTTCATGCGGGTCACGCTTTTTGATTTCGGCATACGGGAGCTGCTCTTTTTTACTACCGGGGACAAGACACGCCTGCGGGTCAGGTATACGGATGAGGATCCCGACGACGCACTTGAGCAGGATATTCTTCTCTGGACCCGGGCGATTCAGGAATATCTCCGGCTTTATACCGCAACCACGCCTCGCACTCTTTTTTTTCGCCTGCTCATGAACAAGGTTCTTCTGCAGATGAATCCGTCACAGCGAAAAATCAGTATCATGCTCACCAAAATCACGGTGATTGAGTTGCTTGTCATTCTCATTCTTGTCGTGGGGTATGCATACTTTATAAAGTAGAACAACCAAACGCCATGACCTGAATTGTTCGGTTCGTTGCTGAGGTTTCCGGAAACTTTTGCGGTCTTTTTCAGAAATGAAGGAGGACAACGGTGGCTGAACACAAAAAACCGGAATACGGTGTTCTCCAGATCGAGCCGACCAGCCGCTGCACTCTGCATTGTACAACCTGCCTGCGTGGATCCCACCCATCGCTCTGGCAGGAACGGGATTTTGACCCGGACATTTTTCAAGATCTGAAAGATGTTTTCAGCCGAACACAGGGAGTTCACCTCCAGGGCTGGGGCGAGCCGCTGCTCAACCGCCACCTGATTTCCTTTATATCCCAGGTCAAAACCGCAGGCAGCCGGGCAAGCTTTACCAGTAACGGCACGATCATGGATGACGATCTTGCCGTAGACCTGCTTGAATCCGGGGTGGACGGGATAACCTTTTCCATGGCCGGAGCCGGACCGCTTACCCAGGATCCGTTGCGCGGCAGCGGATCTTTTGATCTGTTGCGCCGGACTCTCACCACTGTAAACCGGGTCAAAAAGCAGCTCAATAAAAAGAAACCAGTGCTCGCCATCAGTTACCTGATCACACCGGCCACCCTGCGCGATCTCCGCCGCAGTCTCCTGCTCTGCCGCAAATGGGGTATCAAGCTTCTTGCCGGTATCCATCTCACCCATGCCGCCAATGAATATCAACTTCAATTGCACATTTTCTCCGACAAAGAAAAACAGCCATCAAAAAAAAGACAGCGGACCGCATCATGGTCGGCCACACTGCTTGCCCTGCTCTGCCGAGTGGAGCTGCGATTACCGTCCACTACCCCTTCCCTGCTGCCGATCTGTGATAAAAACCCCATTGACAACCTCTTTATTGCCGCAGACGGCAGTGTTTCTCCCTGTGTATTCCTCAACCCTCCCATAAGTGCAGAGTTTACCTGGCTGTCGGATTGCCGCAATTCACAAAAAACTCCGGTTCGCTTCGGAAATTTGCATCAGGATGCTCTCGACACTGTCTGGAACGGGGAATTGTACAGACAATTTCGACAAAAGTTTCAGAGCCGGATAGATATTTATCAGCATTATCTTGGTAAAGTAGGGTATGATATGGACGGAATTGAACAGTTGGATCAGGCGCGTAAGACTATTCGCAGAGCATTCCATGACAATCCGCCGCCGCTCCCCTGTCGGGGCTGCCCCAAACTGCTTGGTTTTTAGGCGGATTGCCCGAGGTACTATTGGAGCGTGGAAGAAATGACAACACTCCAGGTCGGTGACACCATAGACACCTTTACCATAGAGGAAATCCTCTATGGCGGCGGCATGGCCCAAATCTATCGGGCGGTTGATCTGCTGACCGACCAGACCGTCGCGCTCAAGGTTCCACTCGGCGACATCCTCAATCATCCGGTGCGGTTTTATCATTATCAAAATGAAGAGCGTATCGGTCGCTTTTTGAACCACCCGGGGGTGGTTCGCTTTTTTTACCGCAAACGATCACGGCAATACATCATCCAGGAATACGTCGCGGGCAAAGAACTGCGAACGCTTGTCGGCCCGGGAAAAACTCTGTCGATCGACAGCGCCCGAACACTTATTCAACAACTTGCCCGGGCGCTCATCTACCTGCATGACCAGAAAATCTGTCATCTTGATCTCAAACCTGAAAACGTCATTCTTACCGACACAGGGGATATCAAACTCATTGATTTCGGGCTTGCAATAAAAAAGGGCATCGAAGACCTGCTGGCCGAGGATTTTTCCGCTCCTCACGGAACGCCCTACTATATCGCCCCGGAACAGCTGGTCGCCAGACAGCATATGATCG
>CAZPXI010000394.1:0-2764 GCA_964590715.1 uncultured Desulfobulbus sp. | reverse complement strand
GGCGGACCAGACCAAGCTCGGCATCACGAAAAGCCACCGGATCACGGGTGCCCCATTTAAGATCGGTAAACACCTTAAGGTTAACAAAATAGACCTCGGCCCGAAGCGGGCTTATCATCCCCCAGGGTGCAGACAGAATTTTGGTCAGAATAGGGATATTGCCGGTTTTCAAGGTGTGACGACCGGGACCGAACGCATCACAGGCCCTGCCCTTGTAATACATAACCGCAGCCTGGCTTTCCCGGACCGTCAGCTGGGCACCGAATTTAATTTCACCGGATCCCTGTTCGGGTAAACGATGGAGCAGTTCCCGACCGGATTCGTCAAACCATTCCAGGTTTTCCAACAATATTAAATTATCAACGCCCATAAACTCTCCTCGAGTAGGGGCTCGCTCAAAAATAACTTAGTAGAGATGAGGTGCACTCTGAATACGAAGTTATTTTTGAGCGAGCCCTAATAGTTGCCTTGTGTATGGAACGGATTATAGTACAAAGGCAGAACAACAATCAAAAATTATTTTTATTTTTCCCAAGCATGAAGAACTGTCGGCCACAGGGATATCAACAAAAAGCAGAAAAAAATGATGACAAAAAAAGATGAATGGACAGTGGAAACCGCCATGGAGATTCTCCAACACCCAACAGTGGACAGCAAGGTCTGGTCGGAGGCGGTGGAATGGCTGCTGCTCTATGGCCCGCCGGAAGTTCAAGAACTGCTGCAACAGGCCTCAGGCCATGCCACCCGGGACAGTTTCCCGGAACTCACTCCGGTTGGTTTCACAGCTAACGGTGAGCCCTGCTACTCTGTAGCCGAGCTGGCAGAGTCACTGGACATCTCGGAACAGGAAGCCGCAGAGATTATTTCCAAGAAAGAGCAGCAGCACGGGGTACGCCAGCTCTTTGACGAGGAGGAAACAACTAAACTACAGTAATCAGACATCAGGTTTAAGCGCCCGGAAGCCGGGCGCCGGATCAGAATGCATTTTGCAGATCAGACGCTCCATTGATCACAGTAATCTGATCATTGATGGTCCAGAGGTCATAGATATAGCCAAGTCCGAAGATGCCGCCGGTGAGCAGGTACAAAATCCCGGTGAGCCACTTACCCATATACATCCGGTGCACCCCAAAAAATCCAAGAAAGACCAACAGGATCCAGGCAACCGTGTAATCAACCGGCCCGGCCGTAAACCGGATATCCGCCTCCCGTTCCATGCCGGGAATCAAAAAGAGATCAATAATCCAGCCGATAAAAAACAGCCCCAGGGTAAAAAAATAAATGGTGCCGGAGATGGGCTTACCGTAATAGAACCTGTGGGCCCCGAGAAAACCAAAGATCCAGATAATATAGCCTACGACAAGGTTGTGGGTATGTTGTTCTTCCACGGCAGTTCTCCTGATATTTTCTTTTTCAAACCGGTAATTCGCTGCAGACATCCGTCAATATAATCGGCATCAACCTCGCCCCTGTCAAGCATGTCTTTTATGGATTGTAGACCAACCCCGAGAGCGTCTTCACGGCGATCCAGATTATTGCCGACAATCAGCAGGTCGACTCCGGCCAGGACTGCCAGACGCACGGCCTCGGCGTAGCCCCATTTTTTTGTAATGGCTTGCATTTGGAGATCATCGGTCACCGTAACCCCGGAAAATTCGAGTTTTTTCCGTAAACAACCGTTGATAACGGCCGGAGAAAGGGTTGCCGGCATCCCCTGGGGATCAAGCCTGCGGTTGATCACATGGGCGGTCATGACCGCATCACAAAACCCCTCATCAATGAGACGGGCAAAGGGAATCAGCTCCTGCCTGTGCCAGTACTCGGTACTATCGACAAAACCGAGATGAGAATCCGCGGTCGCACTGCCGTGCCCGGGAAAATGCTTCAGACAGCAGGCCACTCCCTGCCGGTGGTGGGCATCGATAAATATCCTGGCATTGCGGACGACCTGATCCGGGTCGTCTCCAAAACTACGTTCAAACCTGCCGATGATCGGATTGTCGGGATTGAGATCCAGATCCACCACCGGGGCCAGGTTGAGATTAATCCCGTGCCGGGCCAGAGTGGTTGCCAGCATTCCGGCAGAATGGGCTGCCTGATCGAGATCGCCTTGAGCAATGACTTTAGCGCTGAGAGTTTTCGGGAAACCGTCCCGTTCCTTTAACCGGCAGACCCGGCCGCCTTCCTGGTCAACACTGACCAGCAACGTTCCTGCAGCATATTCCTGCAGAGCAGCCGATAGATCCTGCAATTGGGCGGAAGAGGTAATATTTTGGACTGAACCGTCAACATTACGATCAAAAAGAATCACTCCGCCAAGACGGTCCTCTTCAAGAGCACGGGCAATCCAGTGACCATCGTCAATCTCGGTTCCATTGAAACCGAGCATGAACATCTGCCCTATATCCATTTTCAGCCCCTCCCCCAACGAGTCAAGAGACGATATATCTAAAAATCGCCCATGAAGTGATGCCATTCCTGGCTATTTTCATGCTTCGAAGTCTACGCTATCTGTTGTGGCTGTAACCTGTACAACCCGGAGTCTGCGCTTCGCTCCGCTTACCTGGTCCAGCCATGCTGGTTACATTGACAAGCCGAACCTGAACCAGTCCGCGAACCGAGTTGGCGACATACAGCGCATCGGCGGCAATAACATCCTCCACCGTCAGCACCCGTTCCTCCGCCTTTCCCTCCTCAAGGAAAGAGCGACGAAAGGTTCCGGGCAGCAGGCCGCAGGAAACCGGCGGTGTATACATCCTGCCGT
>CAZPXI010000393.1:0-2766 GCA_964590715.1 uncultured Desulfobulbus sp. | reverse complement strand
ACGCCGCAGGCGGAAACTGATCTGACTTCTGTCCTCTGTCTTCCGGCTTCTGTTTGCAGATAAAGGCATGCATAGAGAAAAGAACGAAAATGATTAAAATCTCAAAAGTATACCGGATGCTTCCATTCCTGATCCTGCTGATCATATCTATTCCGTTTACGGTTCACGCCGCAGGCGGTGAGCCTCTTGAGACCGTCACTCTGCAGCTCAAATGGCTGCACCAGTTCCAGTTTGCCGGCTATTATGCGGCCATTGAAAAAGGCTATTACAGGGACGTAGGCCTGGAGGTCATACTCAAAGAGGCAAAACCAGGAATGCGATTCACCGACGAGGTCGTTGCAGGCAAGTCCGAATTCGGCATTGAAATGCCCGGCCATTTACTGGTACGGCAGCAGGGAAAGCCGGTCGTCGTACTGGCGGCCATCTTTCAACATTCACCGGAAGCCCTCTTTGTCCGTAAAGACTCCGGGATCACCAATCCGCACGACCTGATCGGTAAAACCGTCATGTTGAGCCCTTTTGGAGCTCTTGAATCCAGGGCAATGTTTTATAACGAGGGTATCTCTGAAAAACAACTCAACATCGTCGATCATTCCTGGGACTTAAACGATCTGGTCGATGGCAAGGTTGACGCCATGGAGGGATACATTACAGACCGGCCTTTTATGCTGAAGAAACAAGAGGTCCCGTATACTATAATTCGTCCACTGACATACGGGGTCGACTTCTACGGCGACTGCCTCTTTACATCGAAAGCGGAAGTAGAAAAAAACCCTGAACAGGTCAAGGCCTTCCGTGAGGCCAGCATCAAGGGCTGGGAATATGCAATGGCCCATCCCGAGGAAATTGTCGACCTGATCCTGAAGAAATACAGTACCCGGCTTTCCAGGGAGGCCCTGCTCTTTGAAGCACAGGCCATGCAGGAGCTGTTACAACCAAAATTTATTGAAATCGGCCACATGAACCCCGGTCGTTGGAAACATATCGCCGACACCCTTGTCCATCTGAAAATGCTCAGTCCCGGGTACTCTCTGGACGGCTTCCTCTATAATCCAACCGCCGGGTCCGACTATGGAAAGATCATGAGCATAGTCTGGCTTCTTGCCGGTGCGGTCATGGTCATCGCAACCGTGGTTATTATCCTGATCATCTTTAACCGCAAATTAAAAAATCAGGTGAGGGAACGGACCGGACATCTCCAGCTTGAAATTACGGAGCGGAAGAAAGCAGAGAAAAAGCTACAGGCCAGTGAAGGATTTCTTAATTCCGTTATTGAAAACATTCCCAACATGATTTTCGTTAAAGATGCCAAGGAACTCCGCTATATCCGCATCAACAAGACCGGAGAAGAGCTTCTCGGCTATTCCACTGAAGAGTTTGTCGGCAAAAACGATTTTGATTTTTTTCCAAAAGAAGAGGCTGATTTTTTTATCCGAAAGGATCGGGAGGTACTCAACAGTAAAACCCTGGTGGACATCCAGGAGGAAACGGTTCAGACCAGGGACAAAGGCACACGGATACTTCGCACTAAAAAAATTCCCATTCTCGATGAACATGGACAACCGCAATTTCTCCTGGGCATATCAGAAGACATTACCGAAAAAAAACAGGCTGCGGAGGAAAAAAGGGTTCTTGCAGCCAAGCTGCGTCAGGCACAGAAAATGGAATCAATAGGTACTCTGGCCGGTGGCATTGCCCACGATTTCAACAATATTCTTACTGCGATTTACGGTTATGCCGAACTTGCCGGCATAGAGATATCCGATGCCGGGAAGGTAAAAAAATATATTGACGAGATACTCCATGGCGCCGGGCGGGCCAAAGAACTGGTCAACCAGATTCTGACCTTCAGCAGAAAAGGTGAACAAACCCTGAAACCGCTTCATGTTCAAACCATTGTCAAAGAGGCGTTCAAGCTCCTGCGTTCAACCCTGCCGACAACAATCGAACTCAAGCAGGACATCAACCCCGACTGCGAACCAGTCCTTGCCGACCCGACCGAAATCCATCAGGTGATCATGAATCTGTGCACAAATGCATACCATGCCATGCGCCGGTCAGGAGGGATATTAAGCATTTCCGTGCAGCCGATCCGACTAAACGGCGATATCGGCAATACGATCCACCTTCAACCCGGTCCATACCTGAAAATAGAGATATGTGATACAGGTGAAGGAATGGCCGAAGAAACACTCAGCAGAATATTTGAACCGTATTACACCACCAAGGAAAAGGGGGAAGGGACCGGGCTCGGCCTTGCCGTCGCCCATGGTATAATAACCGGCCTGCATGGTGACATCGCCGTCCACAGTGCACTGGGCAAGGGAACGACCTTTACCCTGTACCTGCCGACGATTGCCGCCTCAACGCAGAAAACAACGGAAAATTCTTCCGCCCCCCTACCCACCGGCAGTGAACGAATCCTGATTGTTGATGACGACGAGGCAATTGTCCGAATGGAGCAGCAGATGCTTGAGAGTCTCGGCTATACGGTCACCGCCTATACGGACAGCGTGGAATGTCTGCAGGCTTTTCAGACACAGCCCCATGCATTTGATGTCATCATCACAGACATGACCATGCCGAATATGGCCGGGGATGTCTTTGCAGAAGAGGTACTCAAGGTACGAGCCGACATGCCGATCATTCTCTGTACCGGCTTCAGTGACCGGATCGATGAGAAAAAGGCCAAGGCCAAAGGCATAAACGAATATATCATGAAGCCTGTGCTTATGAAGAATCTTGCCGGGGCGGTACAGAATGTTT
>CAZPXI010000392.1:0-2768 GCA_964590715.1 uncultured Desulfobulbus sp. | reverse complement strand
CAAACCGTCGGCCGGGGATCAATTTCGAGCCGAACCTGGTCAAGAGTACCATCGACCACGGCATCAAGGATGTCAACCAGATCTGTTTTCATTCGCATCAGCAGCGGTTGACACTCGGGATCACCAAAACGACAGTTGAATTCCAGGACATTGATACGGTCCCCATCAATCATCAGGCCGGCGTATAACATCCCCTTAAAAGGTCGCCCCTCGGCAGCCATCCCCCTGATGGTGGGAAGCATTACCTCGTTCATGACCCGCATGACCATTGCCTCGGTCATGACCGGTGCCGGGGAATAGGCCCCCATGCCGCCGGTATTGGGGCCCCGGTCACCTTCAAACACGGCCTTATGATCCTGGGAAGAGGGCAGCGGCAGAACAGTGGTACCGTCTGTAAAGGCAATAAAAGACGCCTCTTCACCGCGGAGAAATTCTTCAACCACCACCCGGTTTCCGGCTTTGCCGAAGGCCTTTTCTTTGAGTATGAGATCAACGGCTTTTTTTGCCTCGGATTTTGTCCCGGCAACGATAACACCCTTTCCGGCGGCAAGCCCGTCCGCCTTGACGACACAGGGAGCACCGAGTTTATCAATATATTTTTTTGCAGGTCCAGCTTTGACAAAGACCTTATAAGCGGAACTGGGAATGCCGTACTTGCTCAGAAAATCCTTGGTGAACACCTTGCTGCCCTCCAGGATTGCTCCCCGGGCCGACGGCCCGAAAATACGCAAACCATGTTCCTCAAAGGTGTCGACGATTCCAAGAGTTAAAGGATCTTCCGGGCCGACAATGGTCAGGTCAATTTTTTCTTTTTGGGCAAAGGACAGCAGGCCGTCGATATCATCGGCCGCACAGTCGACACAGGTTGCAAGTTTCTTTATGCCGGCATTTCCGGGAGCACAGTAGATCTTTTTTACTTTGTTGGACTGGTGCAGTTTCCACACCAATGCGTGTTCACGGCCGCCTGAACCTATGACAAGAACTTTCATTCATTCCTCCTCGTCGATTATATCACAAATAAAGGGCCTGAGCACATACAGACCAATCCGCCGATGACAAGAGCGTCCTGTTTCGGCACTTTTTGTAAATATTTTTTTAAGAATTTTCGTTTAGTTACACAGAGAAAAGGTTAGAAGGTCATTCTCTGCGCCCGGGAGTTCAAGGGTAAGAAATCCATATCCTGACTTTCTTTTTCAAAGACTAACAAAAAGTCTATAAAGACACAATAGATTATCAATATGATCAAATGATACACAAAAAGGAAAAATACCACAAACGACTACGGCGATTCCTGCATTTTTCTTGACAAAAGCAAAACCAATCTGCTACCTTCAGAAGAATGAGTAATCATTCATTTTGACCCCTTAAATCTTAGAATTTCCCCATTTGATGAAATCAACGGACAAGCACGGCAAAATAATCAAGGCGTCCACAAAAGTCTTTGCCAAAAAAGGCTTTTTTAATGCCAGGATCTCCGACATTGCCAAAGAAGCCAAGGTTGCCGACGGCACGATTTACCTTTATTTCAACAACAAATTCGACATATTAATCTCTGTTTTTGAGCAGGAAATAGGGCGGCTGATTGAACAGGTAACCGCCCTGCTTGACAAGGAAGAAGATCCCAGAAAAATGCTGGAGATCTTTATCCGCAAACATCTTGCCGAGATGAAGAAAAACAGAAATCTGGCCGAGGTTATTCAAATAGAACTGCGTCAGACCAATAAGTTGATTCGAGATTACCGAAATAACAAGTTCAGCGAGTACGTGGACATCCTGTCGACAATCATCAAAAAAGGACAGCAGGAAAAAATCTTTCGGCAGGATATCATGCCCGGCATTGCTAAACGGGCCATATTCGGAGGACTTGACGAAATTTCGCGGGTCTGGACTCTGAATCTGGACACAAAATACACCGTTGATGAAGCCGCAAAACAAATGTCCGATATTTTCCAGCTCGGGATTCTTGCATCAGAGTAACAATAGCCAAAGCCGTCACCCACATCCCCCATCCCCTGAAACCATTATTATCCCCACCCTGTTACATGCCAGTGCGATACGATATGAAAAAGGTGGCACGTTGAGCCTCCGCCGGGGAGCGCAAATTTCGTCTCCGGCATAGCGAGGAAGCGGGGATGTCCAGGTTACTTGATCAACAGCGCCTGACTCATCAACACCCCTGCTCAACGCCCTCATCGGCCATCACGATTCCATTCAACGGAGAATCAGGCCCAAGCGCGCCTTTGCGATAATCGCCGGACGCTCTACGCCTCTGTGGGAACCGTTATCTCGACGATTTCAAATTCACGTACCCCACCCGGGGTCTTGGCAATGACTTCATCACCCGGTTCTTTGGCGAGAATTGATTTCCCCAGCGGCGAGAGAACAGAAATCGATCCTTTTTTCACATCCGCCTCTTCCGGGCCAAGGAGTTGATAGGTGATTTCTTCATCGGTATCCATATCCATCAAGGTTACAACCGTACCAAAAACAGCCCGGTCCGTACTGACTTTTGAGCAGTCGATAACCTCGGCCCGACCAAGCTTGTCTTTTAACTCCATGATTCGCCCCTCAATCATCCCCTGACGTTCCTTGGCTGCATGATATTCGGCATTTTCTTTTAAGTCACCGTGGGCGCGAGCGACCTCAATGGATTTCACCACAACATGTCTTTCAACACGTTCAAGCTGTTCGAGTTCCTCCCGTAATTTTTGATTGCCCTGAATAGACATTGGAATACGCTCAACCATTTTTTAATCTCCTCTCTCTAC
>CAZPXI010000391.1:0-2773 GCA_964590715.1 uncultured Desulfobulbus sp. | reverse complement strand
GGGTCAGCAAAAGCCATTTCATATCGAGAATACCCGAAAAAAGGCGGGCATGCCGGTAAAACGGTTTCCGGCAGGACACCAACAGAACAAGTGTCAACAACAGGACAACGGCACGGTCATAGTCCAGCGTCTGGACAAAGGAGAGCAAAGCACCGACCAGAAACAGAGCGCTGCTGAGCCATAAGGCAGCCCTTACTCGCTGCTGGAGAGAAAATGACAGAATTATCAATATGATTCCTACAACGCCACCGAGGATATGGGACAGTTCAATCAGTTCAACCGGAAAAAATTTCCCCAGCAGCTGCAAGGTGTGCGGAGACAGGGCAACAGAACTGCCCAGCAGCAGAATACTCCCTGAAATAAAAGTTAAACCGGCCAGTGCAGGCGGAACCGCACTGAAGACTACCTTACTGATCAGGTGAAGACTTCCCTGCAAATCAGGCACTATATTCTGCCGGCGCTTTTGAACATGCAGATATATTTCACTGCCTGCAAGCATAAATATTCCACCGAGAAAGGGCAGGAAATAATAGATAATCCGGTAGACGACCAAGGCAGCAGTCAAGACTTCCAGCGGAATATACGGATGAAGTGCGGTCGCCATTACGGCCTCAAAGACACCAAGGCCGGCCGGTACGGAACTGATAACGGCCAGGACAAGCGCAATGGCATAGACTGCGATAAATGCGAAATAGGAGATTGTTCCATCAGGGAGCAAAATATATAATGTCGCTCCGGCAAGACCGATATCCAGCAGGGAAAACAGCATCTGTGCACAGAGTATACCGGGTGAAGGAAGACGAAAGCTCTTCTTACCAAGACGGAGTTCGCTTCGACGCAGGCTGCCGAGAAACAGTAAAAAAACGATGACTACAATAATGCATATGGCTCCCCAGCGGACAGAGGCCTGAGATAATGAAAAATAATCGGCAATAATCGTTGGATGTACTGCCAGGGCCATAGTGCCGACCAGGGTTTCACCAAGGAAAAAGCCGACACTGCAGAAGGCAACAATCATGGTGATTTCGGCAAAAGAAAGTCCGACCCGTGAATAAAAACGATACCGGACGGCTCCACCGGACAACCAACTTACGCCCAGGGTATTGCCCAGTGAAAAACCGGTGAAGGAGGTAAAGACAATAACCGGAAACGAGAGTTTCTTTCCCACATACAACAGGGCCGACCAGTCATAGCCGGTCAGGGCCGCATAGTTAAGCAGTGTGAAGCACATGGCAAGTAGAATCTTCCCAGACGGCAGGGCCTGTATCCGGGCATAGATATCCTGCAGACTGGTCTGATGCAGAGTTCTTGAAAGTACTACAATTCCGACGATAAACAACAGGAAGACGGCAAGGCTGGGCCCATGTTTTTTTAATCCTGCCAGCAGGCTGTCTAGTCGATTTCGATTCATAGTCTAAGGGCAGTGGCTCAAGGGCCGGAGGATAACTCTGGCCCGGGGCCTTTGGGATCGCTTAAAAAACTGAGAATCAACCGATTCACTTCATCGGCATGGGTAATGGGCGTGGAATGGCCACCGCCGGCAATAATCGCCAGCTTACCATTGACCACGGCCTCGGCCATTTCTCTTGCGTGTACAACTGAAACGTAATCATGTTCTCCGACAATGATAAGCACAGGACAGGTTATCGCCGCCAACATGTCCGGGGTCAGCCGGGGAGCAGTTTGCCAGAGCTTTTTAACCTGCCGCTCCAGTTGCGGATATTCGCGACTGGATTGGGTCCAGAAACGATTGAACCACTGCCTGAACCACCCATACGGTTTCCGGTTATCCTGTTGTATCTCCGGGGTCAGACCCTCCGGATTGAAGTTGGCACTGATCAAAAGAATTTTTCGAATTCGCTCAGGATACCGGTAACCAAGTAGCAGAGCGGTGTTACCGCCGTCACTCCAGCCAAGCACATCGGCGGCGGCAATATTCAGGTGATCAAGTACCCCGACGACATCGCGTGCATAGGCCTGATAACTGGGTTCAATATTGCCCCGGGTCGATTTTCCATGGCCCCTGGTATCAAGTAGAATGACCCGACGCCCGGACCGGACCAGCATGGGCAACTGGGAAAACCAGCAGAGCTTGTTGCTCAATCCCCCATGCAGCAGGACCAGCGGCGCTCCCTTTCCATACACAACGTAATGAATAACACCATGCTGTTGGCGGATATCCCCTGTCTGCGGGACACCGGCAGCTGTTGCTTTCCAAGACAGATAACCGATGATAAAATTTGGTATCGGAAACAAGACGAAATATACAGTAAGCGAAAATACCGACAACAGAAGGCCTGCAGTCAACAGTGCAAGCTGGAATTTAGAGAATAAGGTACGGCCACTGGAGCCACTTTCACGCATAAAATTGCAGTCATTGTTCTTTTTTATAGTACCCCATGAGCGGTCACCTGTGCCGCAGGGCGGCTTCCAGGTAAAACATATTCAACGCAGCAAAGAGTTGATATTCAATTGTCGACAACCCCTTCACACAACTATACAATCGTTTTCCACAGATACAAGGGTATAGGTTTTGCCGTTGGCGAAGCACATGTACATTACAATAAAGTCCAGAGACCACCATACTGTTCCCAAAATCACTGCCGCTAGAAGACATCACACAAAAAGTCGAATCAACACCCTCCAGGCATGTACCACAGGCGTCGAGAAGTGGTCCCAAGCTCCACACCAGATAAATAATTTCCATACGGGTTTAGGGCATAGCTGTCAAGCTAAGAGGTTTGTTCAACACAAGAACTTCCTCATACCCCCT
>CAZPXI010000390.1:0-2781 GCA_964590715.1 uncultured Desulfobulbus sp. | reverse complement strand
AGGTTCCCTGGCAGATGCCGCAGCCTGTACAGCGCATGGTGTCGACGGCGACGAGTTTATGTTCTTTTCCGTCGGCGTCCGTCTCGTCAATTGCTGTTATGGCCTGGTATGGGCAGACATCAATGCACAGGGCACAGCCGTCACAGTATCTGTCGTCAACCACGCCCTTGATTGCATCGAGGTGGATCTCTTTTTGTGAGAGCAGGGTAGCTGCCCGGGCAGAGGCGGCCAGGGCCTGCGAGATTGATTCTTCCATGGGCTTCGGGGAATGGGCAAGTCCGGCAACAAACAGGCCGTCGGTGGGCAGATCGACCGGCCGTAGTTTTGGATGGGCTTCCTGGAAAAAACCATCCTCATCAATGTTGACCCGAAAAAGTGAGGCCAGCCCGGCGGCATCGGGATTGGGCAGGATGCCGGAGGCCAGGATAATCATGTCCGCCCTGATGTGCAGGGGCCTGTGCAGGATATGATCCCAGACCTCCACCGTGATCTGTTCGTCATGGGATTTGATCTTGGGCTTGCCGAACTGTTCATAGTTAATGAAAATTACTCCGAGCTCAAGGGCCCTGTTGTACAGGCTCTCGCGCAGGCCATAGGTGCGCATTTCACGAAACAGGATATAGACCTGTCGGTTTGGATCTTCCTTCTTCAGCTCAATGGCACTCTGGACCGAGTGGGTGCAGCAGACCCGGGAACAGTAGTTATGTTGTTCGTCCCGTGAACCGACACATTGGATAAAGACAAAGGACGATCCCCGGCTGACCCGGATATCATTATAAATATGGAGGGCGTCAAACTCCACCGCCGCCACCACGCCGGGAATCTTTCCATAGCCGTATTCCTCCGGCAGTGAACGCTTGCCGCCCACGGCTATGATTCCCGCACCGTGGGTGATAACCCGGCGATGCCCTTTGCGATCCCGGATGGTTGTGTGAAAGTTGCCTGCCTGCCCTCCGGCATCAAGGACGGTTGCTGAAAAGTGAACAGTAATTCCTGGATGGTCCAGAATCCGTGCCTGTATTTTTCTTATATACGGCGGAACATGCTCACCATTCCAGGTGCGGTGGAGATTAAGTCCGTTGCCGCCCAGCCGGTCGGTTTTTTCAACCAGATCGACTGGAAATCCCTGATCGGCAAGATTTATGGCTGCAGTCATTCCGGCAACGCCGCCGCCCACCACAAGGGCGGTCTGTTTAACCGCGACCTTGTTTGCCGCCACCGGCACTCTGAGTATAACGGCTGCCACCGCCATTTTGATCAGATCAACGGCCTTGTCGGTTGCAGCGTGCGGCTCAAGGGCATGAACCCAGGAATCCTGGTTTCTGATGTTGGCCATTTCAAGTAAATGCTCGTTCAGCCCGGCTTCACGGATGGTTCGCCGAAACAGCGCTCCATGGGATTTCGGTGAACAGGCGGCGATAACGATTCGGTTCAGACCCAGTGAGCGGACAAGATCAATGATCAACTCCCTGGTGTCCTGAGAGCAGCTGAAGAGAACCTCCTGCACATGGCTGACCGATTCCAGACCGGCGATCTTTTTCTCGACCACCTTAAGATCAATGGTTTCGCTGATATTGTTGCCGCAGTGACAGAGCAGAACTCCGGTTTTTACAGGGCCTGCCACGGGCTGTTCGCCGGGAAGACGGAGTCTTCTGATCTTTGTATTTCGTTTGGACATGAGCAGGCTTGCCACCGCTGCCGCTGCCGCCGATCCCTGTTCAATGGACATGGATATGTTCTTAGGGCCTGAAAAAGAGCCGCAGATATAAATACCTTTTTTCGAGGAAAGCACAGGCTGAAATGAGGAGGTGGAGGCAAAATGTTCAGGGCCGAGATGGATATCGGCCATTCGGGCAAGTTTGATTGTCGGCTCCGGGATTTCAAGGCCCACGGAAAGAACGACCAGATCAAAATGTTCTTCATGTTGTTTGCCCTGTTCGTTAATGGTCCGCAGTCGGAGGCTGCCGTTTTCCGCTGCCGGTTCAATACCGTATGGACGGCAGCGAATAAAACGTATCTGTTTATCCCGGGCCCGCTGAAAATAGCGGTCAAAGCCCTTGCCATGGGTTCGCATGTCCGAATAAAAGACAGTGACTTCCAGTTCACTGTCGTTATCTTTGGCAATCATTGCCTCTTTGATGGCCGTCATGCAGCAGACCGAGGAGCAGTAGCCGTGGCCGCAGGAATGCGGATCCCGGCTGCCGATGCACTGGATGAAGGCCAGTTGCTTGACCGGTCGGTCATCGGCCGGTCTGAGCAGCCTGCCCCGGGTCGGGCCGCAGGAGGAAAGCAATCGTTCCATTTCCGGAGAGGTGATCACGTTATCCAGAACACCGTATCCCCAGCTACCCTTTCCCTTCGGGTCGTACGGAGAAAAGCCGGGTGCCATGATGATGGCACCGACCTGAATAGTATCGTCTTGGGCTGACATGGAAAAATCGATCGCGTCCGCCGGGCAGGCATCACTGCACCTGTTGCAGTTGCCGTTCCCGCTGATATGCAGACAGAGGTCGGGGTCAATGCAGTAGGTGAGCGGCACCGTCTGGGCATAGGCGATATGAATGGCCCTACGTTCGGACAGCTGTCTGTTATGCTCATCCGGAGTCGCCACCGGGCAGACACTGGAACATTTGCCGCAGGCAATGCAGCTATCATCGTCCACATATCTGGGCAACTGCCTGATTCGAACCGTGAAGTTCCCTTCGGAACCTGAAATGTCAGAGACTTCCGAAAGCGTCAGGAGGTTGATGTTTAAGTGCCGACCGCACTCGACCAGTTTAG
>CAZPXI010000389.1:0-2781 GCA_964590715.1 uncultured Desulfobulbus sp. | reverse complement strand
TTCAAGAGAGGGAAGAATGTCGGCCAGGTGGCCTGTCCCGGCATTGATCCTGAAATCACGTTTTTTCGGTCGCTTTTGTCATAATACCACTCCAGGCCGGGAAATGGTACCACCACCTGTAACGGAAATCAGCATTTTCATGCTGGAATCCTGAATTTACGGATGGTACTCAATATATCAATTTTGTCCACCTCACATCCGGCTGATTCGAAAAAGGAGATGGCCATCCCTGATAACTTCGTTTTCTTCTCTGTAGCAGTGAAGTGACAAATAAAACAAATTACTTATCCAGCCATACAGGATTATCTGTTGGCGGAAGCAGCTCATATTGGTTAACTCTTTTCAAGAGTAGTGTAAAATTCGGTTTGAACAGGTACGTTGAAGAGAATAAAAAAATCCGGAAGAAGAGCCTGCAAGCCAATGAATAAATTCGGTTTCAGAGGCCCTGAATCAGCCTTCAATCTCTCAGCACTGTCGGCAGCAGGCCTTCTGTGCACAGTATTTCTAATTATTGTATATATCCTCTTGTATCCAATTCCAAATTTCATCATTGGCTATCTGTCATGGAAAGCTACCGCTGCCGGTGTCGCTGAAACAGGCTACGTCCATCGACAACACGGGGATATCCATTATGTCGTGTATGGAAAGGGGGCGCCGCTTGTCCTGCTGCATGGTGGATTGAGCAATAAGCTCTGCTGGTTTTCCCAGCTGCCCATGCTGGTTCGGTCCGGGCATCGGGTTATCCTGCTTGATACCAGGGGGCATGGAAAATCGAGCCCGGGAAATATTGAGCCCAGTTATCAGCTCTATGCTCAGGATGTTATCGGGGTGCTTGATCACCTGCATATCGGTTCAGCCGATGTACTCGGCTGGAGTGACGGCGGCAACACCGCCCTGGTGCTTGCCTGCCGATATCCCAAGCGAATCCGAAGTATTCTCCTGATCAGTGCCAACTTTAATCCGGAAGGTCTGACCCCGGACATACGGCGGGATAACCGGAAACCATACGGACGATTCAGGCAGTGGTTCAACCGTTTCTGGACGCAGTCCGACCGGGAATACCCCAAACTGGAGCGGCAGGTGAAGAAACTCTGGGAAACCTCTCCCCGGATGACTCCTGCCATGTTGGCGGCAATAACCTGTCCCGTCCTTATCATTGTGGGAGAACAGGATTATGTTTCAGTTGCACACGCAAGAGAGATGACCAAGGCGGTGGTCAATGGTAAGCTGGCGATTATTGCCGGCGGCGGCCACTCCACGCCTATTACCCATGCCGATGAAATAAATCGGCTGATTCGCCGTTTTTTAACCGATCCCAAAGGTTCCAGCCGTACAATTCCGACTGGCTCCAGAGCTTCAACCCGGATGAAATGAATCGAGATCGACCGAAAATCCTGCTGACATGGTTAAAACAACATGGATCCAGCTTTGCCGTTTTTCTGTTGTTTATCGCCGGGATTGTCGTCCTCTCAAGGACGTTGCACCAGACCAGTCTCCAGGATATCTCTGCCCGGATAAAGGCCCTGCCCACAGGCAAGATCCTGCTTGCCATGTTCTTCACCCTGCTCAACTATGCAGCCCTGACAGGCTATGACTGGTCGGCACTGCGTTACGTGGGGAAGAAACTCTCGTTTCCCGTTATTGCCTTTACCTCCTTCACCGGTTTTTCACTGGGCAATACCCTGGGCGTAAGTTGGTTGTCCGGTGGAGCCGTCCGGTATCGTTTTTATTCACGGGTCGGACTTTCTTTTGCCGAAATCACCATGATTGTTGCCTTCTGCAGTGTCGGTTTTGTTCTTGGCGAAACCCTTGTCGGCACCATGGCCCTGGCAGTCCATCCAACGATTTTTGCCGATTATTTTTCGTTACCTCCGGCTGCCGTCCGCTGGGGAGCGGTCTGTGTGATTGCGGTTACCTGTTTGCTGCTGTTTTTCGGCAGCCTGCACAGGAGCGAAATCCGCCTGGGCAGAAAGACGTTCCGTCTTCCTTCACCCGGCATCTTAAGTGCACAGATCCTGTTCTCCCTGCTGGATATCGGTCTTGCCGGAGCAACATTATTTGTTTTGCTCCCCGATGGAATAATTTCATACGCCGCTTTTATCGCAGTCTATGCCATTGCGCTTGTCCTGGCCGTTATCAGTTCCGTACCGGCCGGCCTTGGTGTCTTTGAGGCCGTAATGGCGACCGCACTTCATCCGTATATTCCGCTGGAAGTCTTGACTGCCGCCCTGGTCGTCTACCGGATTATCTATTATTTTCTGCCCTTTCTCGGAGGAATATTTCTGCTTGCAGGCAGTGAAATTTATCTCCATCTTCAAAAGCGGCGACAGGACCTGGGGGTTGATCTGCAGGGAAGTCTCCATCTGATAAGTAAGGTGGTGTACAGTGCTGTTCCTCCGGCACTAGCCGGTTTGACCTTTATTTCCGGGAGCATCCTGCTGCTGGGCAGTTCGGTCGCCCTGTCTCCGCACACCCTGCATCTGCTGGGAAGATTTTTTCCGGTTGAACTTATCGAATTGTCCCATATCCTGGGCGGTGTCGTCGGGGTTATATTGATCATTTTATCCTTTTCCCTTCGGCAGCGTGTCCGGGTTGCCTTGTGGCTCAGCAGTGCGCTGTTTCTGGTCGGTGCATTACTCTCCTTTGTCCAGACACTGGATTATGACCGTGCCGTTGTCCTGCTGCTGACGCTTGCCCTGTTGGCCACCTGTCGGAAACCGTTTTATCGGCATGCCCGCCTTTTTTCGGGTATTCTCGATATGAAATGGCTTTTGCTGACCC
>CAZPXI010000388.1:0-2785 GCA_964590715.1 uncultured Desulfobulbus sp. | reverse complement strand
GCCGTTTCGTTTCGGCGAGGTCGTGAAACAGCTGCGCTTTATCGGTGCCGGTTCCCTTACCGTCATTTTTTTCACCGCCCTTTCTTCCGGCATGGTGTTGGGGCTGCAAGGCTATTACTCGCTGCATAAATTCGGGGCCGAGGGTATGCTTGGTTCTGCGGTCTCTCTGACCTTGATAATGGAGCTCGGCCCGATTTTGACTGCGCTCATGGTCACCGGGCGTGCTGGTTCAGCCATGTGTGCCGAGATCGGTATTATGCGCATTTCCGAGCAGATTGATGCCCTGGAATGTATGGCTGTCGATCCCTTCAGGTACCTGATCTCACCAAAATTACTTGCCGCATTGATCTCCGTTCCCCTCTTGACCGCTATTTTTGATGTTGTCGGAATCTTCGGTGGGTATCTTGCCGGCGTCAAACTGATGGGCGTCAGTTCCGGAGCCTACTTCAACGGCATGATGCAGAGCGTGAGCAACCATGACATCCGGCTCGGGGTGATAAAATCCTTTGTCTTTGCCCTCCTTCTTGTCTGGATATGTACCGGACGGGGCTATTTTGTTCAACAGATCCGCGGTGCCGGTTTCGGTGCGGAGAGTGTGAGTAAGGTTACCACCCAGGCCGTCGTTTTTTCATCCATCTCCGTGCTGATCTTCGATTACCTGCTCACTGCCGTGCTCCTGTAATTATGCATGATCTATCAACAACATCGGAAACAGCCATTGAGTTTGATCAGGTCTGCAAGTCGTTTGGGGTCCGCAGTCAGAAACACATGGTTCTCAATCATATCAGTTTTTCCATACCTCGCGGAAAGACTACGGTTATTGCCGGTGGTTCAGGACAGGGCAAGAGTGTTACCCTTAAGCTTATTCTTGGGCTCCTGACCCCGGACAGCGGCAGGGTACTGGTGGACGGTGTCAATGTCCCTTCGCTGCCCAAGCGGGAGCTTCGCAGGTTGCGGACCCGGTTCGGGGTGCTGTTTCAAGGCTCGGCCCTGTTTGATTCTCTGACGGTTTTCGAAAATATTGCCCTGCCTCTACGTGAACGAACGAAGATGTCTGAACAAGAGATTCAGAAAAAAGTGCTGGCCACTCTTGATCAGCTTGAACTCGCCGGCCATGAGGGAAAATATCCGGCCCAGCTCAGCGGCGGTATGAAAAAAAGAGTCGGTCTTGCCCGGGCCCTGCAGCTTGAACCAGAGATTGTTCTGTTTGACGAACCGACAACCGGCCTTGATCCGGTTATGACCCAGGAAATTTATCACCTTTTTGATCGGCTGCAAAAGCGTCTTGGGTATACGGCGGTTATTGTCAGTCATGATATTCCCGGCGTCTTTGCCCTGGCCGATCAGATTATACTTTTAAATAAAGGGGAAGTGGATGTTTTCGCTGACTCCAGCGAGATTATTCACTCCAAAAAACCGTATATCCGGGAGTTTGCAGAAATGACCATGGGGGAAAGTCTTCCCCGTCCGGAAAAGGAGAACTGTCTTTCATGAAAAATACACGGCTTGAACTCTTTGTCGGCGTCTTTCTTATCCTCGGTTTTTGCAGCTTTGGCTGGCTGGCCCTGCAACTTGGTGAAGTTTCATGGCTTACCAGTAGCCGAACCTATGAGATATTTGCAGAGTTTGATAATATTTCCGGGGTCAAAACCGGAGCGGATGTGCAGATAGCTGGAGTCGTGGTTGGTAAAGTAGGTGCTATTGTGTTAAGTACCGATGAACTTGCCCGTGCTGCCCTGCAGGTCGATAAAACCATTAAAGTGCCCGTTGATTCCATTGCATCAGTCAAGTCCCAGGGAATTATCGGCGATAAATATATCCAGATTACCCTTGGTGGTGATGAGAAGTTGTATGCCGCCGGTGCGACCATAGTCGACACGGAGTCTTCGGTAGACCTGGAATCACTGATCTCAAAATTTGCCTTCGGTCAGGTCAAATAAAGTACCCCAAACTCCATCGGCTGAAAATATACATCGTCTCTTTTTGCATCATGACCTGCCGATACACTCGAATCCAATGCATCCTTGAGCCAGCCGCCATTTCTTTTTCGGGTAATATTATTTTATAATGGCAGGAGTTATTTATTTTGTGTATACTATTGGGCTGTGTCTTTACTTGTTGAAAACGGCGCCTGGCCGGAGGGTACTTGAAAATTCCATTTTCAGAAATATCATCGACCGGCACCTCGTATACGTTTAACAAGTTGACGGTTCCATGCGACAAGAGAGATTTTGAACTGCAGGGGCCGGTCCGGTTTTTCTGTACTCTACAGAGGAAGGGAAAGCGTCGGGTTGTGTTGCAGGGAACGGTGAAGGCAACCTTGATGTTGAGCTGTAACCGTTGTCTGGCCGGTTTTCCCCTACAGATCGATTCGGTTTTTCATCTGATTTACGAAGTTGCTGATATGGAAAACCATCACCTCAAGGAGATAGATCTATCGGCAGTTGAGTTGGATGTTGTTGAACTGATGGAGCCGGTTCTTGACTTGGAGGATATTGCCAGACAACAACTGTACATGGCTGTACCTGTCAGGCAGATTTGTTCGGAGCAATGCTTGGGGATCTGCCCGGAATGCGGTAACAACTTGAACGACAGCACCTGCGGGTGCAAGCGGGATAAGAAAAACAATCCCTTTGCCGTACTCGCAGCATTGAAAAATAAAGAAAAATAACAAACCGTCTACCCCGTCCGGGTGGACGGCCTTACAGTAGATCAGTTTATCCCGATACGAATCGGGAGGATGATGGAGGAATACAATGGCATTACCAAAAAGAAGACATTCACG
>CAZPXI010000387.1:0-2798 GCA_964590715.1 uncultured Desulfobulbus sp. | reverse complement strand
CAAACGGGCAGGAAACTACGAACCTGATTCCACAGGCTGATATATAAAAAACTATCTGATCTCGGCCAGACGGCCAAAGCGCTGCCAGAAATCGGGGAAGGACTTGACCACGCAGTCTTCACCGGTGATCCGGACTTCGGGGATCTTGAGCCCGGCCACGGCAAAACACATCGCTATCCGGTGGTCGTCATAGGTCTCAATTTCAGTGCCATGAAGGTTGGTTCCACCGGCCCGGCCATGGATTATCATGCGGTCCGGTTCTTCCTCGACCTCGGCCCCCATCTTACCGAGCTCCGTCACCATGGCGCTGAGGCGGTCACATTCCTTGATCCGCAGGTGGGCGATATTGTTGATCACGGTGGTGCCCTCGGCAAAGGCGGCAACGATTGCCAGGGTCGGGGCAACATCGGGCATATCACCCATGTCCACCTCTATTGCCTGGAGCTGTTCCGGGCCGCTCACCGTGAGCCCGCCCTCTTTGCTGCGGGTTACATCACAACCCATGCGGGCCAGCAGGGGCACCAGCATGGCATCCCCCTGCAGTGAGGGAACAGGGACATTGGCCACCGTCACCCGGCCGCCGGTTACTGCGGCCGCAGCCCAGAAATAAGAGGCCCCGGAGGCATCACCCTCGATCCGGTATTCCAGGCCCCGGTAACAGCTGCGGGGAATCCGAAAAAAGTTCAGGGTCGGAACCGCCTCGCACTGGACCCCGAAATCGTTCATGACCGCCAGGGTCATCTCCACATAGGGTTTTGAATACACCTCGCCTCGGACTTCAAGTTCCGCCTGTTCCCGGGCATAGGGTGCAACAAGCAGCAGGGATGAGAGATACTGGCTGGATCTGCCCTCGGGCAGAATGGTTTTGCCGCCGGCCAGACCATGGGCCTCAATGGTCAGGGGCGGACAGTTGTTATCGGCATCACTTTTTATGACAACGCCCCAGCCCTGCAGGGCCTCCATCAATGGATCAATCGGACGCTGGGCCATACGCTCGCTGCCGACAATACGAAAGGTGCCGTTGCCCAGGGCGGCCACCGAGGTCAGAAACCTGGTCGCGGTCCCGTTATTGCCTAAAAAAATATCCTGCTCCGGGGTCTGGATTTTGCCGCCGGTTCCCTGGACAAGCCAGCTATCGGGATTGTCGTCCTTGATGTCTGCGCCCATGGCCCGCAGGGCGGTCATGGTGTAGGCCGTATCTTCACTGGCCAGCGGCCCGATCAGGGTGGATGAGCCCTCTGCCAGGGCTGCGGCTATCAGAGCCCGCTGGGTCAAGCTTTTGGAACCCGGCACTTCAACTGTTATATCGACCCGATCGGGCGGAATGATTTCTTTCATTTTTTTTTATTGGTTCTATAGAATACTCAGCTAAAGCTACCCTTTTTGCCTTTGTTCAGCCAAAGTCCTGGATTCCCGCCTCCGCAGGAATGACGGACAAGAGGCAGAATAGAGTTTTTTCGAGTCCATCATTTTTCACGATGCTCAAATGATACAAAAATTACCTGACGGCCAGCTCATCAAGAAGAGCCTGCCGAAGAACATCACTGGGCGGCTGCTCACCGGTCCAGATCTTCAACTGGACGGCGGCCTGAAACTGGAGCATGGCCAGTCCGTCGATTGTCTCGCATCCTGCCTGGACGGCTTCCCGCAGGAGCCGGGTCTGCAGGGGGGCATAAACAATATCCATGACCACCTTGAAATTTTCCAGCAGGTCGGGATCAATGGCAATGTTCTCCGCATAGGGCTCCATGCCGACCGACGTGGTATTAATCAGTACGTCTGCGCGTACCTGGCCAAGCTGATTCCCGGAGATAAAGGTGCAGCCGAGCCAGTCGGCAAGTTTTTTGCCTTTTTCCTCTGTCCGGTTGGTGATCATGACCTCGGCCCCGGCCTCGACCAGCCCAAAACAGACACCTTTGGCCGCGCCTCCGGCACCAAGGACCAGAACCCTGCTCCCGGCAAGCTGAATTTTTTCCGCCAGCGCCAGGTTTGAGCCCAGCCAGTCGGTATTAAAACCACGGACAGTAATCTGTTCTTCTCCGGGCCTTTGCCGAAAGAGCAGGGTGTTGACCGCCCCGATCCGCTCGGCCACCGGATCAATTTCGTCGATACAGTTCATCACCTCTTCCTTATGGGGCACGGTCACCGAAAGGCCGACAAAACCAAGAGCGCGCAACCCTGTGACCGCTGCGGCAAGGTCCGAGGGCTGCACATCCATGGGCACATACACCCCGTTGATCCCCATGGCCTGAAGCGCTGCATTGTGCATGGCCGGGCTCATGGAATGCCCCACGGGATGCCCGAGAATACCGTATAATTTTGTGGTTCCGTTAATCGACATGGGAAAACAGGGATTGTAGTTTTTGAAAATGAGCGGCTGAAAATTGACCGGGCGCGGTCGCCTGATCTTCACCAACAGCCACATAGGTCATCGAACTCCCCAGGTACAGGGCGGCAAAACGGCTGATACGACCGATTTCACCCATACAAAAGGCAGTCAGTGGGAACTGTAATTCTTTTGCCCTTTGCAGGAGTGCAAATATCCGCAGCACATCGCTCCGGTCATGGGCAGTAGTGATGATTTTACCGATACCGGCCCCGCCTTCCTGCATCCGACCGAGGATATCCACCAGCTCATCCTGCTTCGGTGTGCCCTCAAAGTCATGCCAGGAGAGAATCAGCGTAGTTGAGGATTCCCGCAGTTCAGAGAGCAACTGTTCCCGGAGCGACTGCTCCGTCCGTACTTCAAGATCAACATAGGCCGCCTGCAGCCGCACCGCCGTAAGCAGAGGCGCCAG
>CAZPXI010000386.1:0-2801 GCA_964590715.1 uncultured Desulfobulbus sp. | reverse complement strand
CCAGCATGAGACGTCTGGGCAGCCATTTGAGAATAAAGCGGTAGATGCCGAAGCCGACCAGGATCAGGCCGAACAGGTGAACCTTGATGGCCAACAGGGTTCCGGCAACAATGAGCAGCAGCGGCATGACGAATTGAATCATGCCCGGCCTGTGGCCCTTTTTTGACCTGGCAAAGAGCAGATGGGCCAGCGGCGGCAGGACGGTGAGGGCAATGACCACCGAGGCGATCAGGGCAAAGGTCTTGGTATAGGCCAGGGGGCGGAACAACTTGCCCTCGGCCGACTGCATGGTGAAAACCGGCAGGAAACTGACTATGGTGGTGGCTACCGCGGTCAGGACTGCGCTGCCGACTTCGGTTGCCGCGTCGTAAATAATATTGAGGGTGGGTTCGTCCGGGTCTGCCTCGTCAAGTTTGGTCAGGATGTTTTCACAGATAATAATGCCCATGTCGACAATAGTGCCGATGGCAATGGCAATACCGGACAGGGCCACCACGTTGGCATCGACTCCAAAGACCTTCATGCCGATAAAGGCCATCAACACGGCCAGCGGCAGCAGCGCAGAGATCAGAAAGGAACTCTTGAAGTGCATGACCGTGACCAGAACCACGATGATTGTAATCAGGATTTCCTGTCCAAGGGCGGTTTTCAGGGTGCCCAGGGTCTCATAGATCAGGCCGGAGCGATCGTAAAAGGGAACAATTGTAACCTTGCTTACAGTACCGTCGGCCAGGGTTTTACTTGGCAGGCCGGGGGAGATTTCCTTGATTTTTTCTTTTATTCGCTCTATGGCGGCCAGAGGGTTATCGCCATAGCGGACCACGGCTACCCCGCCCACGGCCTCTACCCCTGCCTTGTCCAGCACTCCCCGTCTCAGGGCCGGACCCAGGCTGACGGTGGCCACGTCGGAAACCCGGATCGGGATATTATCGACCGCCTTGATCACCGCCTTTTCCAGGTCGGAAAGGCTCTTGATAAAACCGATTCCGCGGATAACATATTCCACCCGGTTGATTTCAATGGTGCGGGCGCCGACGTCGATATTGGACTGTTTGATGGCCCTGAAGACCTCTTCCAGGCTGACACCCTTGTCATGCATGGCATCCGGGTCAACATCTATCTGATATTCCTTGACAAAACCGCCCACCGAGGCAACCTCGGAAATACCGCTGACCCCCATCAGGGCGTAACGGACATACCAGTCCTGGATTGAGCGCAGTTCGGCAAGATCCCAGCCCCCGGCCGGGTTGCCCTGGGGATCACGGCCTTCCAGGGTGTACCAGAAGATCTGACCCAGGCCGGTGGCATCCGGGCCCAGAGTTGGCCTGACCGCCGGCGGCAATGTACCCTGGGGCAGGCTGGCCAGTTTTTCCAGCAGCCGTGACCTTGACCAGTAGAATTCCACCGAATCGTCAAAGATGACGTAGATCGAGGAAAAACCGAACATGGAATAGCTGCGCACGGTCTTGACCCCGGGCAGGCCGAGCAGGGCCACGGTAAGCGGATAGGAGATCTGGTCTTCCACGTCCTGGGGAGAGCGTCCGGGCCACTTGGTAAAGACGATCTGCTGATTTTCACCGATATCGGGAATAGCATCCACCGGGACCGGATCACGGGGCAAGCCGCCGATAGAGAGGTCAAAGGGGGCGACCATGATGCCCCAGCCGGTCACGGCCAGAAGCAGCAGCCCGATGATAACCTTGTGCAGCAGGCAGAAACGAATGATTGCCCCGACAAGCGAGGTCGCCGGGGGCAGCTGTTGATGGGAGGGTGTCATGGGTATATGTGGGCCCCTATTGTGTGATCTGCCTGCGAACTTCACCGCAGTTCAGCATCATGGTGCCGAAGTATGGATTATTGATCTTTTCCGAGGTCGCCAGCCAGACGGCACCTTTGTTGCCGAAGGCCATGGGACAGAACTGAACGTAGAGTGGTGTGCTCCCGCCGCTGCCGAAGGTCTCTATGATTCGGGCAATAGTTTCACTTAAAGGAGCAAAGGCCGCGCGGATATCGGCAAGGTTTTCGGCTGCCCTCAGCCGTTCGACATCTCCGCTCAGTTGATCGGCAAAGGTTTCCGCCTGGTCAAATCCGCTTGCCCTGAGCCGGGCAATCACAGTCGTGGCCAGGGGAACAATGGCTGTACCATCCCTGCGGGCATCTTCAAGGTTATCTGCGGCAAGGTGTTGCTGCAGATCAAGATACCGGGCAAGCAATAGAGCGTTTTTTTGTCTGAGCTCTTCTGATCCGAGACGGGCGGCCGCCTCGTCATGTAAACCAAAACGACGCCGCAGCTGGCTGAAGTGTTCAGCCATAGTGCTGTACATCTGTATCATTTCCTGATCGTTTTCGGCTTCCCGCAGGAGAATAAGGTCGCTGGTGAGCAGCATGGACAATTCTCGCCAGCTCAACAGTTCGTCATTGTCCAGTTTCTCCGCCTTAATCTCTGTCAGGCTGTCGGCAAATTTTTTTTCGGCAGCTGCCTGCTGTGTGCTGTTTTTTTCATGAACAGCCTTTGACAGTTCGGCAAAATCCCGGTTAAGCAGGTTGAGCCGGGAGACAAAGAGGGGGGGTAGGGCTTTATTCGGGTCCGCAGCCTCTTCCAGGTACGGATTCATCAGGGAAGGGCGGGCCTGGAGCTGGATGGCGGAGTCGATTTTGAAGTTGCCGCGGGTGACCACCAGCTCACCTTCCCTGAGACCGCTTTTCACTTCAAAAGAATCGCCTCGTCTCGGGCCGAGAATGACTTCTCTGCCCACATAGACACCGACACGATCCGGCAGCTGGACATAAACCAGGGCACG
>CAZPXI010000385.1:0-2818 GCA_964590715.1 uncultured Desulfobulbus sp. | reverse complement strand
TGAAATATATGTTATTGGGAAAGCTGGAGCGGTATATTTTTCCAATACAGGAGGTAATCTGGAAGATCAGCTACAGGTTTCATTATGAGCCGGCGGCCCTTGACATCACCAAGGTCGGGCATTTTTTCCTTTTCGGCGCCTTCACTTTTATGTTTATTCTCGGTAATCCCGGCCGCTCGAAAGTGCGGCAGATGGGTGATATCTTTATGCTTGCCTGCGCAACCGAGTGTATCCAGTTTTACATTGACGGCCGCTCCCCGCTCTTCTCCGACGTGTTGATAGATATGGCAGGCGGCCTGTCCGCTCTTGTCCTGTATGCACTTCTGATGCAGGTCGGCTTGTTCAAACGCTCAAACGCCTGAATCCTCGCTCAGCCGAGCTGTTCACATACCGGGCAGTCGGGATTTCTGGATATCTCCAGAGTCTGAAACCGCATGGACGAGTAGTCCATTATCAGCATCTGGCCCTGCAGGGACTGACGGCCGCCGCAGAGGTATTGGATTGCCTCCATGGCCTGCAGGCTGCCTGTGGCGCAGGCGACAACCCCGACGATGGGAATTTCTTCTTTTTGCGGGGCAACCGGAAAGAGGCAGGAAAGGCATGGGGTTGCCGGTGGTTTTAAGAAGGTCACTCGTCCTTCCATGCCCCAGACCGCACCATGAACAAGCGGGATCTGTTTTTCGATAGCGCACTGGTTCAAGGCGTAACGGGCAGGAAAGTTGTCTACACAGTCGAGGATAATGTCGGCATCGCCAACCATCTCATTGACGTTGTCGACCGTCACTTTTTCGGTAAGGGTCGTAAAGTCGACCGCAGAGTTGAAGCTGGAGAGGAACTGGACTGCGGATGTGGTTTTATCGACCCCGATATTTTTTTCCACGTGAAGGAACTGCCGGTTCAGGTTGCTCAGTTCAACACTGTCGGCATCGCAGATCGTGATGCTGCCGATTCCGGCACTGGTCAGGTTCAGGGCAACAGGGCAGCCGAGACCACCGGCACCGAGGATGAAGACCTTGCTGTTCTGGAGCTTTTCCTGCGTCTCTACTCCCCAGCCGTCAATCAGTATCTGCCGTCTGTACCGCTCCTGATCTACCTGTTTTTTCTCTGCTTGCAACATGTTCCCTCCTCTGTTGCCAATGGACAGGGGGCTCCGGCGAGTTGCGGAGTACCCCGTTGCTGCAGCCTGTCTTTAACGTAGTCGATGGTACGCTGGGTGAGTGGTTGCGACATCCCGACGTGGCTCTCCGGCAGCATAGCCTGCTGCATTTTTTCCCTGCTGAAATGCCCCTTAATCTCGGGACGGTTCATTAGAAGATCCAGTAACGGTTTGCCCGTTTCAACCGCTTCCATGGATGTTTCGTAAATAAGTGTATGCGCGGTCTGTTTGCCTATGGACCGGCCGAGGAAAAACATCAGGGCTTCCGTTGAAATGAGGGGCGCAGCCCTGTTGACGTTCTCCCGAACCTTGTCTTCGTGGATTCTCAGGTCATCAAGAATGTCCTTCATGAGGGCCAACAGACCGCAGGTAAACAGTGAAGTGTCGGTGACGGTGACCCATTCAAGACGGACGGATCGATAATCTCGTTCATGTTCATTGATTAATCCTTCAAAGCCAAGACCGGCATTGGATTTGATTAATTTGGACAGGACCACCACCTGTTCACACATCTCGGGGTTTCTCTTGTGCGGCATCGTGCTGCTGCCGATCTTGCCCATTTGAAACGGCTCTTCCATCTCTCCTATTTCATTGCGGGCAAGGCAGCGGATCTCGTCGGCAATCTTGGCAAGAGTACCTGAAATCATAGCCATGGTCGAGAGAAATTCGGTAATGCGGTCACGGGAGGAATGCCAGGCGACATTGGGCGCGGTTAGTCCAAGTCGAGCGGAAAAGTTGTCAAGTAGCTCAAAGGCCTGATCGCCAAAGGGGTCCATGGTGCCGACCCCACCGAAGAGTTGGCTGACCAGCACCCGCCCTTTCATCTCCTCAAACCGTTCAAGGTTTCTCCACAACTCATCAAGCCAGACTGCCATCTTCAATCCCATGGTCATGGGCAGCGCATGCTGAGTGTGGGTTCGGCCGATGGTCACCAAGTTGCCGAATTTTTCCGCAAGCTTGATAACCTGACCGATGATGATAATCAGGTCACGTTCCACCAATGTTAAAATGCTTTTGATCTCCAGGGTCTGGGCGGTATCCTGAATGTCCTGGGTGGTTGCGCCAAAATGAATGAATTGGCCTGCTTCTTTGGTACATACCTGACGCAGGGCATTGAGCAGGGGCATGAGGGAGTGGCTAGTTACCTTCAGGCCCTGGCGGATCGATTCAAGATCAAGAGAGCCGATTTTGGCATTGTCTCGAATGTTTTCCGCTGCACTGACCGGGATGAGTCCCAGCTCAGCCTGGGCCATGGCAAGAGCAACCTCAACGTCAAGCCAGCGTTGATACCGGTAGATGTCGCAAAAGACCTTACGACATTCAGCCGTTGTATAGGCCGCACTGTAGAATCCGGAATCGACAATATGACAGCTGAAATTACAGTCGCTCATAGAGAATATCGCTCATCTGTTGAATATAATCCTGATTACGCACAAAGCTCAGCTTTTCAACAATCAGGGATAACATCGCTTGTCCATCCGGATTGCATGACCCCGTCAATTTATCATAAATTCGCTGGGCCCGGAATGCCCTTTGGTATTCAGCGATGGTATCCCTTGCATCGGAATGAAGGTTTGTGGGTAATCAGAAATAAAATAGTAGTCTTAGTGGGGTAACAATCTGCTCCCGAGGTTAAGGCTGCCTCAAATCATCAGGATCACC
>CAZPXI010000384.1:0-2829 GCA_964590715.1 uncultured Desulfobulbus sp. | reverse complement strand
TGTAAGGAGAACAAATGAGCTTTCTGGTTCCCGAACAGTGTTGCCTGTATGTGGTGGATCCGCAGGAGCGTCTCATGGCTCATATCCATGAGGCGGAAAGGGTGGTGAGAAATACCGCGCTGATGATTCGACTGGCCGGGACATTTTCGCTGCCGATTCTGGCCAATACCCAGTATAAGAAGGGGGTCGGCCCCATTGTCCCTGAACTTGCCGATCTGCTGACCGGTGTGCCCTGCCCGGATAAAGTGGAATTCAACGGGCTGGCCAATACAGAGGTCAGGCGGGAGCTGGACCGGTTATCGTCGGCAGTTGATACCCTGCTGCTCTGTGGTGTGGAAACCCATATCTGTATTTATCAGACCGCCATGGGTGCCCTTGATGCGGGCTACAAGGTGCGGGTTGTTGCCGATGCGGTCTCCTCCAGGACAGTGGAGAACGACCGTTTCGGCCAGGCCCGGTTGCGCGAAATAGGGGCTGTTCTTCAGCCTGCGGAAATGATAATCTATGAACTCTTGCAACAGGCCGGAACGACGGAGTTCAAGGTCATGCTGCCCTATTTGAAGTAGGTGCCGGAATCAAGACGACCGGTATCTGAAACCAGAAATTTGAAACCTGAATGCAATGAACGGTAACGAAATACGAGCACGGTTTTTAAACTATTTTTCCGACCGCGGACACGCAATTGTCGAGTCCTCCTCTCTGGTGCCCCATGATGATCCAACCCTGCTCTTTACCAATGCCGGTATGGTGCAGTTTAAAAAGGTGTTTATCGGTGAGGAACAACGGGACTCGGCCAGGGCCACCACCTCACAGCGTTGCGTTCGTGCAGGCGGTAAGCATAACGACCTGGAGAATGTTGGCCATACCGCCCGTCATCATACTTTTTTTGAGATGCTCGGCAACTTTTCCTTTGGTGATTACTTTAAAAAAGACGCTATTTTCTATGCCTGGGAGTTCCTCACCAGGGAGCTTGGCTTAAATCCCGAGCAGCTCTGGGTATCCGTGTACCAGGATGATGATGATGCCTTTGCGCTTTGGGAGCAGATTGAAGACCTGCCCAAGGGACGGATTGTCCGCCTGGGCGAGGCGGACAACTTCTGGGCTATGGGTGATACCGGTCCCTGCGGCCCCTGTTCCGAGATTCATATCGATCAGGGCCCGGAACACGGCTGTGACCGGCCGGACTGCGCCGTCGGTTGTGACTGCGACCGGTTTCTTGAGCTGTGGAATCTTGTGTTTATGCAGTTTGACCGGGACGAGTCCGGCACCATGACCCCGCTGCCCAAGCCTTCCATTGATACCGGCATGGGGCTTGAGCGGGTGGCGGCCGTCCTGCAGGGAAAATTCAACAACTTTGACTGTGACCTGTTCACCCCGCTCATTAACCATATTGCCGAACTTTCCGGCAGACCTTATGAGAAAAATCCGGCCGATGATGTGGCCATGCGGGTCATTGCCGACCATGCCCGGGCCACCACTTTTCTGGTCGCGGACGGGGTGCTGCCGTCCAATGAAGGCCGGGGCTATGTCCTGCGCCGGATCATGCGCCGGGCGATCCGGTTCGGCCGCAGTCTTGGTCTGACATCCTTTTTCCCCGGGGTCTGTGCGCTGGTTATCGAGATGATGGAAGAGGCCTATCCCCATCTCACAGGTGCCCGTGAGCTGCTGGCCAAGGTGGTCACCAACGAGGAAGCGCGTTTTGGTGAAACCCTGGATAACGGGCTGGCCATGCTGGCAAAAGAGATCGGGCGGCTGCAGCAGGAGCAGGGCGGGGATGCCTGCATTGATGGTGAATTTATCTTTAAACTCTACGATACCTACGGTTTTCCAGTGGATATTGTCCGTGACGTGGCCCTGGAGCATAAAATTACCTTTGATGAGGCCGGGTTTAATCAGGCCATGGAACAGCAACGCCGGCAATCCCGTAAGTCCTGGAAGGGGACGGATGTGGACCATCTTGATGTCGGTGTTCTTGCCCTGCTTGAGCAGGGAAAACAAACCAAGTTTACCGGCTACACCACCAGAAACGATACGTCGGTGGTGGAAGGTATTGTCAATCAGGACGGTGCGCTTGTCCAGGAGGCAAGGGCAGGGGAGCACGTGCGGTTGTTCTGTCCCCGTACCCCTTTTTATGCTGAGTCCGGCGGTCAGGTCGGTGATCAGGGTGTGATCAGCTGGGACGGAGGCCGCTTTCAGGTGGAACAGACCATTGCCCCGGCTGATGGTCTTGTGCTCCATGAGGGACGGGTTGTCGAGGGAACGCTCAAGAAAGATCAAGCGGTCACTCTGAAGGTGGCGGACGACGGCCGTACTCCCACTGAACTCAACCATACCGCGACCCACCTTCTCCATGCCGCCATGAAAGAGATCCTTGGCGACCATGTCAAACAGGCGGGTTCCCTGGTGAATCCGGACCGGCTTCGTTTTGATTTCACACATTTTTCCCCCGTGACTCCGGCCGAGATTACAGCCATTGAAGAAAAGGTGAATGCTGAAATTCGCAGGAATATTCCCCTGGAGACCAACATCCTGTCCAAAGATCAGGCCGTTGCTGATGGGGCTACGGCCCTGTTTGGTGAAAAATATGGTGACGAGGTACGGGTGGTGTCCATCGGTGATTTTTCCAAAGAACTCTGCGGTGGTACCCATACCGGTTCCACCGGTTCCATCGGCCTGTTTAAAATTATTTCCGAGTCCGGTATTGCAGCCGGTGTCCGCCGGATCGAGGCAGTGACAGGGCCCGCCGCCGTTGCCTGGGTTCAGGATCTTGCCCGCAGGGCGGATGAGGTTGCCGCACTCCTTTCCGGGCCCTTTGCCGAGGCGCCGCAG
>CAZPXI010000383.1:0-2843 GCA_964590715.1 uncultured Desulfobulbus sp. | reverse complement strand
GGAAAGGCAAACATCCCGCTCTGCATGGCCTTCATTTGAATCTGGCGGGCAAAATCAAGCAGCTGCTCCTCACCGGCGGTCGAAGCCAGGACAAATTCGACTGGAAATTGTCCTCCTCCGGGCAGGGCCGGGGGGAGGACCGGAAACATCCGGATGCCGGGGATACCATAGAGCTTGCGCTGGACTTCAGGGAGAATCTGAAAAATTGTCCGTTTGCGCTTATCCCACGGCCTGGTGACCATGCCGCCGAATCCCGAGGTCGGAAAGGTGATCTGGAAGGTGAATTCGGTCTCGGGTATGCCGAGGAATATCTTGTTGGCGGCAGCGGCATAGCGACTGGTCTGGTCAATGGTGGAGTTTGCCGAGGCATCAAGGATACCGAAAATGACCCCCTGATCTTCGGTGGGTGCGAGTTCCCGGGCCGACATTTGAAACATGGGGACCGTCAGCAGGCTCAATACAATCCAGACCATGTATACAGCAGGCCGGGCGTTCAGGGTTTTGTCGAGCAGGCGGCCATAGCTGTTTCTGATCCGTTTAAACCCGCGGGAAATTCTGCCGGCAAGGCCGTGTTCTTCAATTCCGGGTTTCAGGAGCTTTGCCGACATCATCGGCGACAGGGTCAGGGCGACAATCCCGGAAATAGTGACAGCGCCGGCGAGGGTCAGGGCAAATTCCCGGAACAGGGCGCCGGTGAGTCCCCCCTGCAGGCCGATGGGCACATAGACTGCAATCAGGGTTATGGTCATGGCGATGATCGGCCCGACCAGCTCACGGGCGCCCAGCAGGGCGGCGTTAAACGGTTTTTCACCCAGGCTGATATGACGTTCCACGTTTTCAACCACCACTATGGCGTCATCCACCACCAGACCAACGGAAAGCACGATGGCCAGCAGGGTCAGCAGGTTGATGGTAAATCCGAAGATCTGCATCAGAAAAACCGCACCGATGAGCGACATGGGAATGGCGATAACCGGTATGAAGACCGAGCGCATGGAGCCGAGGAACAGAAAGATAACTACCACCACGATTATCAGGGTGTCACCAAGTGTTTTTAAAACTTCGTGGATGGCATTGTTGATATAGCTTGTGCCGTCATAGGCGATTCTTCCTTCCATGCCCGAGGGCAGCCCTTTTTTGATGCTCTTCATCTCGGTGCGTACCCGGTTGATCACATCAATAGAGTTTGCATTGGGCAGGGGCCAGATCCCCATGAACACAGCAGTTTTTCCTGAAAAGCGCACCTCGGTGTCGTAATCCTCTGCTCCGAGCACCACCCTGGCCACATCCTCAAGCCGGACAATGGCACCTCCGTGCCTGCGTAAAACCAGTTTTTTGAATTCTTCAACACTGTGCAGGTTGGTGTCGGCAGTCAGGTTGACCTGGATGAGCCCGCCCTTGGTCTTACCCAGAGCGGCCAGGTAATTATTTGCCGCCAGGGCCCGGCGGATCTGGGCCGGGCTGATGTTCAGGGCGGCCATCCGGTTGGGATCAAGCCAGATGCGCATGGCAAAGGTACGGGCCCCGAGAATATCGGCCCGCTGGACGCCTTCCAGCGCCGACAGGCGCGGCTGGACCACCCTGACCAGGTAGTCGGTGATCTCGTTTTGTTGTAAAATATCGGAGGTAAAACTGAGATAGGCTGAGGCAAATTTGGAATCCGCCGATTCAATGTTGATGATCGGCACCTCGGACTCAGGCGGTAAGTCGCTTCTGACCTGATCAACCTTGGAGCTTATTTCAGAGAGCGCCTTGATGGCATCATAATTCAGCTTGAGCCGGACATTGATGGTCGAGCGGCCAAGGGAACTCTGCGACTGGATATAGTCGATGCCGTCGGCGGCGGCAATGGCCCGTTCCAGCGGAGTGGTGATGAAGCCGCGCACCAAGTCGGCACTGGCACCGACGTAGACCG
This sequence comes from uncultured Desulfobulbus sp., assembly GCA_964590715.1. GTDB lineage: Bacteria > Desulfobacterota > Desulfobulbia > Desulfobulbales > Desulfobulbaceae > DRLX01. Next base: position 928 of record CAZPXI010000383.1, on the reverse strand, counting down.
TAGTAACGGTCACCGTCGCATTCTCGCTGCGCGGATACTGGCGTACGTTGAGAGAACCTATCGCCTGCAGCCCGGCAATGATAATGACAAAGCTGACGACCATAGCCAGGACCGGCCGCCGGATAAACAGATCAGTAAATTGCATGGTCTGGGGGATTATCTGTTCTCAAGTTCAGGTTTCAGCTTGAACTCCGGAGCAAGCGTATTGTCGACAATGGCCTGCTGGCCGTTGCGGAATTTGAAAACGCCGGTCGTGACAATGGTTTCTCCCTCATTTAGACCAGTGGTCACCGTGACAAAATCTCCTCGTGTTATCCCGGTCCGAATAACCTGCTTGCGAAGAACACGGCCGGGTTTACCGGTCTTTTTATCTGTTTTTTTGTCAACCACAAATATTGAATCCCCATATGGCGCGTACAATACTGCCGTGGCCGGAACGATAAGAACATTGTTTTTTTCGGGAAGCAGGACCGCGACCTGGACGAACATGCCGGGCCTGAGTCGTTCATCGGCGTTGCCCACTGTTGCCTGAACCTTGATGTTGCGGGTGGCGGGATCCACCCCGGGATTAATGGCGGTAATCGTACCGGTCAGGATTTCTCCGGGGAGCACATCGGTCGTCACCCGGACGGTAAATCCCTGTTTAAAACGAATCAGATCCTGTTGTGGCAGGGAGAAGTCAACAAAGATCGGATTCAATGTCTGCAGTTCGACAATAGGATCTCCTGAACTGAGGATCTGACCAAGATTGACCTGGCGGATACCGAGCCGACCGGAGAAGGGCGCGCGGATTGTTTTTTTCTCTATAACGGTACGGATTTCATCCGCTTTGGCCAGCGCTTCCTTATACTTGGCCTCAGTTGTATCTAGACCGGAACGGGACATGCTCTTTTTGGTTACCAGATCGCGGGCCCGGTCACGGTTGATC
>CAZPXI010000382.1:0-2850 GCA_964590715.1 uncultured Desulfobulbus sp. | reverse complement strand
CTGGTCATGAACGATGACAACGTACTACTCGACCTGTCCACCATTCGCGACTATGACGATTATACCTTTACCCACTCCATCAACGTCTCCATTCTGGCTCTCTGTCTCGGGCACCGCATCGGCCTGAGCAAGGTTTCTCTATCCCGCCTCGGTCTCAGCGCCCTGTTCCATGACCTGGGCAAAATCGATATTCCCAAAGAAATCCTGAATAAACCGGCCAAGCTCACGGAAAAAGAATTCGGTGTCATTAAGCAACACTCAATTAACAGTGTCCGGCGGATACTCAAGCTGCGGGCATCCTATGACCGCAAGGCAAGCATTATCCTGCCCCCGTTCGAGCATCACCTGCGCTACGATCTCTCCGGCTACCCGAAAACACCGCGCAAGACCCCGATCAGCCTGTTCGGCCGCATTATCACCATTGCCGATGTCTATGATGCGATCACCGGTCCCCGGATTTACCGGAAGAGTTACATGAGTCCGGACAAAGCCCTGGGGTTTATGCTGAAAGACTCGGGCACCGTGTTCGACCCGATCCTGCTCAAGGTCTTTATCAATATGCTCGGGATTTATCCCATCGGCACGGTGCTGTTTTTAGAAAACAATGAGTTGGGGCTGGTCGCCCAGGCACCGGATGAAACGGTTGATCCGGAAGCACTTTGGGTTCTGTTGCTGAAAAAAAACAAAGACGGCGGATACAGGAAAGGATCCTACCTCAACCTCGGCATGTGGAATCCCGACACCGGATCATTCAATCGCCGAATACAAAAAACCATCCACCCGGCCGATCTGGGCATCCAGCCGGCTGAATTTCTCCTCTTATAAACCCGTCCCTGAGCTGTAAGCGAAAAAACAAAAGCGATCACACACACCAGAGAGTCTGCAGCTTACTTTCCGGCAATCTCCACCCAGGCATTTCGGCGGGCTGATTCCAGACAGGCCGCACAGGCCTGCACAGCCCGCAACCCGTCCTCACCGGAAACAGGATTTTCACCCTGACCTGCAAGAAAGCGCTGCCAGTCCTCAAGGAGCGGGAGAATAGTCCCCACCGGCTCACCACATTCAACCGGCTGAACGTCCACCCCGACAATACGGGCGCAGGTGTTATAAATCTGGTCCCCCACCAGGTGGCCGTTACTGCAGACAAACTCAAACCGGCCCGAGCGTGCCCTGCCCACCTTGGAACAGTCCACAAGCCCCTTGACCCCGCCTTCCATTTCAACCAGCACCAGCAGCAGGTCTTCAAGGGCCGCATTATGTCGGCGGCCGCTGATGGCCATGACCCGCTCCACTTCACGGCCGGTGATATGGCGCAGGGCGTCAAACACATGGACAGCGGTATGAAAGCTCACCCCGGCACCGGCAAGTTCCGGCTGCTCATGCCAGTCCAGGGTGGAGGGCTCGATGCGCTGATTGGCCGAAAAGCTGTACAGATCACCGAGCTCCGGCAACAGCTTGCGAAAACGGCAAATAACCTGATTATAGCGCAGGGTCTGGCCGACGGTCAGAGGCAGGTTGTTTTTGTTGCAGAGGGAAACGATCTCCCGGGCCTCGTCAAGGCTTGCAGCCAGGGGTTTTTCCAGGAGCAGAGGTTTTCCGGCCCTGACGCAGGCCCGGGCAATCGCAAGGTTCAAGGCCGGCGGCACAACTCCGATGACCGCTTCAACACCATCATCGTCCACCAGTTGCCGCCAGTCCTCATGCCCGCGACAATCCCATTCCCTGGCCTGGATCCTTCGCTCGGCAGACCGCCTGCTGATGGCTGCAAGGGTCAGCCCTGGAACATCATGGACAATGTGACGGGCATAACGGCTGCCGTGTTTTCCGGTTCCGATAAGACCTATACGCATGAGAACAACCCGCAGTGAAAGGAAAAAGATCTATGGTGCACAGGGGCAGAGTTCGTGCCAGCCCGCAGGCAGATCATCAGGACTGCAATCCAGCTCAGTGGTAAAAGCGGCAAGCTCTGCGACAGAGCAATTTATCGACGAGCACCGGTTACCAGAATCAACATCCTCTATTTCCCGGCTGAGAAAATCAAACAATGCCGCCCGGACAACCGCTTTAAAACCGTCACAGTCCCGATCGATTCGCTCACAGAAGGCCTGATGCCTGCGCCAGTTATACAGACTGCGCTGTACGCCCCGATAGAGACTCAGGTCACGGTTTGCCGGATCAAGATCACGAAGCACGATTTCCCGGCTCCGCTTGAGGGCCCCGTCCTGCAGACCGGCGAGTTCTTCATTATTGAGGAGAATATGCGGACCATCCGGATCTTCACTGAGATAATACAGCGTGGAGTACAGGGCAATCTCGGGAATTTCTCCGGAGTGACGGACAATAAGATATTCCTCCTCCAAAAGCAGGGTACGCTCTTCCTCCATCAGGACTACTCGCTTTTTTGAGGATGATCCAGGTTGAACAGGCTGCGAACCACCCCGATCCGCTCCTGCTGATCCACGCAGTGGTGGTCTGATTTCAAATACTGCAGGGGATGATGCAGCATTTTCGAAGAAATAGCGGCTGCCATCTTTTCAATAGATTTCTTTTCTTTAAGAGACAGAGAATCCAGACGGCCGAGGGTGCGGGCCAGTTCCTTCTTACAGATCTGATCGGCCAGAGTACGCAACTCGATAATGGTCGGGGTCACCTCCATATTCTCGAGCCAGCTCGAGAACTTGTAGGTTTCCTCGTCAACAATTCTGGCCGCCTTCACGGCCTCCTTGTCCCGCTCCGATTTATTCATCTCCACGACATTGTTCAGATCATCAATGTCGTAGAGATAAATATTGTCGAGCTCATTAATGGCCGGATCAAGATCACGGGGCACGGCTATATCGATGAAAAACA
>CAZPXI010000381.1:0-2858 GCA_964590715.1 uncultured Desulfobulbus sp. | reverse complement strand
GTCGGCATGATCGCGGCCCTGGTCTGCCTTGATCTGGGCGCGACTCCCCTGGTGATTGAAAACAATGAGGAGAAGATTGCCCGCCTGCAACTCTTCAGCGCTGAAACCGGGATAAAAATATGCAAAGACACCCGGGCAAGTGATTTCGATCTTGCCATAAACACCTGTGACAATCCGATGGTCCTGGGGCTCTGTATCACCAAACTGTGTAAAGGCGGCAGGCTGTGCTATTTCTCAGGCCTGCAAAAAAACAGTGAAATGGACACCAATCTGCTCAACCTTATCCACTATAAGGAACTGCAGGTCTTCGGCTCCTACGGCCCGAGAAAAGAACATATGATTTCGGCCCTGCCGTTTATTGCCCGGCAATATAAAACGCTGCCCCTGCTCATTGAAAAAATCATCGCCCCTGAAGATGCACCCGGGTTGATGCAAGATGTCCTGTCGGCACGACCATTGAAATACATCATCGATTTTTCTGGAACAACACAACCGGCGCAGAATCCCTCTGCGCGTGAGGAAATAACCATGAAAATTAAACAACCACGACAGTCCCTGTCCTCTTCACTTGATACTCTTCTTGCGGCCACTCAGGCACCGGATGAAACAATTCTGCCAACTGCCACCAAAAAAATTGATTTTAAAACAAAACCCCTGGGCGCTCTTGGAAAGATCGAACGGCTGGCGGTCCAGCTCAGTGTGATCCAAAATACCCTGAATCCGGAGGTGGACAAAAAGCACATGTTTGTCTTTGCCGGGGATCATGGTGTCACCGAAGAAGGCGTGTCAGCCTTTCCGTCCTCGGTGACCGAGCAGATGGTCAAAAATTTCCTCTCCGGTGGCGCAGCAATTAACGTATTCTGCAAACAGTACAACATTGATCTAGCCGTGGTTGACATGGGGGTCAAGGCCGATCTGGCAGATCACCCGCTGCTCATTCAACAAAAGGTCCGTAAGGGAACCGGAAACTTTGCTGTTGAACGTGCCATGACCAGGGAAGAAACCGTTCAGGCGATTGAAAACGGTGCCGGGACGTTTCTGGAAATGGAAGCGGAGAAGGGGTGCGATCTGGTCGGCATGGGGGAAATGGGGATCGGCAATACGACTGCGGCATCGGCAATCATCAGCTGTGCGACAGGCCTGCCGGTGGCTGATGTCTCCGGGCGCGGGACCGGTATTGACGACAAGGGGCTGGAACGAAAAATTGAAGTGATCAAAAAAGCGCTGGCCTTTCACCAGCCGGATCCACAAGACGGACTTGAAATCCTGTCAAAAGTCGGCGGACTTGAAATTGCCGGCATGTGCGGTGCGATCCTGGCTGCAGCATCGACAAAGACCTGCATTGTGCTTGACGGCCTTATCTCCACCGCCGCCGGTCTCATCGCCTATCTCATCTGCCCGGAGATTAAAGGTTACCTGATTTCCGGCCACACTTCCGTTGAAATCGGTCAACAGGCGGCTCTGAACATGATGGGGCTGGACCCGGTCATTGACCTGGATTTCCGGCTTGGCGAAGGAACCGGGGCTGCCGTTACCATGAACCTGGTTGATCTGGCCTGCCGGGTGATGCGGGAAATGGCCTCCTTTGAGGACGCAGGCGTTGATGAGAAAAATTAATCTTTTCATCAACTGATCCCAGGCAGCAGGCAACAGCGTCCTGTTACTTACTGATCCTGGAACCCGGCATGATAAACAAAAAAAATCTTGACTTAACGGGAACGGGCCTGTAATAAAGAATTTAATTAAATACTTTAATTCTTTATTACCTATTCAGCAAAGGAGTTTTCCAATGAACGTTTCCAGCTCTCAGCCCCTTCAACTCTTCATTCTTTTTGCCTTCTGCGGGCTTCTGCTCACCGGCCCCGGTCCGGCCATGGCAGCCCTTGATCCCATCACCCTGACCGGTGAGATTGACGGCCTGAACCAGCAGGGCAGCGACCTGATCGACAGTATCAACAGCACCGTCCTGACCCCTTTTACCGCTGCGGGCAGACTCGCCGTTCTCGAAACGGACATGATCGACTACAGCAACAACGTCTTTGCCGTCTACGACAATATTCTCGGAGCTGTCGACTCCACCATGAGCCTGGACAACGACCTGCTCATCTCTCTTCAAGAGCTGTCGAGCACCATGGCCGCACTGGGTCAGGGCACCATGGGCCTTTCCTCCCAGCTTGCGGCCATTGCCGGATCGGGTATGGATTCCTCATTTTCCTCAATGCTCCGCCTGTCCGACGACATTGGAGTGATGGCCAACCGTATCCTGGAAATGGCCGACAAAATCCTGCTGATGGCCGATAATATAGGGTTAATGGCGGACCGCATCCTGGAAACCCAGGTCATCCAGAACAACAATATTGAGCTGGTGATCAATGCCTCCCTGCAGACCCAGAGAAACATACTGGCCCTGATCCAGCTTTTCTCCCTGTAGTCAGCAGGCCGGGACCTCCAGCGCCTTCTTCAATTCCGTATTTGCCAGAATATGATCCGCATGTCCGTGAGTATTGAGAATACATAGCGCCTGAAGATCGTTTTCCCGGAGGTGATGCAGAATTTTTTCCGCATCACCTCCGGGATCTATGAGGACACACGCTTTTGTTGCCGGGCAGGAAACAATATAGGTGTTCACCTGATATGCCCCGGTAACTGTCTGCGTTATATTCGGCTGAATACTCATAATTACACCATGTTAAAACAGGATATGCCCTTTCGGGCAGGAATGGTTTTCATTGAATCCATGTGGAGAGAAATTCATCCAGCGTCCGGGTGTAGACCCGGCCGGACACAAGGAAACCATCGTTATGGCCACCACGAAGTTGCAGGAATTGTTTTGGTTCATTGGCCGCTGCATACAGCGC
>CAZPXI010000380.1:0-2865 GCA_964590715.1 uncultured Desulfobulbus sp. | reverse complement strand
CCCGTCGGACATGGAAATCTCACGGATATCCTCGGGCACCGTATCCTGGCGGATGAGAATCAGCGGCGTACCGCCATCCTCACGCCGCAGCTGATGGATATTGTCCTCATTGAACACGGCCCGCCCGGAAAGGGCCGAGCCGCTGACCCCGATACCCTTGCCCAGGGTCGCATCCTGAACATCCTCGCTGTCGGCAAAGACGTTGAGGTGCTCTTTTTTCTTGATGGTGATCATATCCCGGGTCTGGAGGATATAGAGCTGTTCCGGATCCGGCCCCTCAAAGGTAAATTCAATTTCCTGGGGATTCCACTCTTTGGTGTAGACCAGATCCCTTGAGATGGAGAGCAGCCGTTCATAAATTTCCGGGAACCGCTGTTCCAGGGAATTTTTGACCGAACGGCCATCCAGTTCGGCCTGTTCTACGGATACGGGATAACTGGTTACCAGGCCGGAGACAATATCCTCGCCCTGATCACCCGGGGCATAATCACCCCAGAGCGCCACCCGCCTGACCTTGCGATAGGGATGGGCGGTGAACAGCACTCCACTGCCGGCCTGATGGCTGATGTTACCATAGACCATGGCCTGAATAATAACCGCAGTCCCCCAGTCATCGGAGACATCCATCAGGTGACGATACTCTTTCGCCTTATGGGTATTCCAGGATTCCAGCACCATTTCAACCGCTCCGATCAGCTGGACCCAGGGGTCCTCCGGCACTCCGCACCCGAGCCGACGGACGGCCTTTTCGTACCTGAGCGCCAGCTCCTGCATCTGCTTGGAAGTGAAATCCCGTTTCAGGGCAACGTCGTAGCGCTGTTTATGGTCATTCATCAGGGTCTGGAACTCTTCGCGGTCAATGCCGTGAGCCATGGCCCAGGACTGATTAAAACGCCGGTAGTTGTCCCAGGCAAAATAGGCCTGTTCCGGATGATTGCCGACAAATTCCTCGACCAGTTCACTGTTGGAGCCCACGTTATGGATGGTGGTCATCATTCCGGGCATGGAAACAGCCGCCCCACTGCGGACCGACAGCAGCAGTGGACGGTCGGGTGAGCCGAAAACCTTGCCGGTCAGCTCCTCAATCTCGGTGATTGACGAGCGGACCCTCCCCATGAACTCGTCCCTGGCCCGGTCAAACTTACGGACCGCGGGCCAGCAGCGGAAAATCTCGGTGGTGATGATGGCGGCAGGCGGCACCGGCTTGCCGTCACCGGCCAGGACCATAAGATTAAAGCCCTTGTTACCCAGATGAATCAGGTTGTGGGTCGCCAGGTTTTCATTAAACAGCGAGCTGATCGACTTTTTCGGGTTATAGGTCATCAGCAGATCCAGCGTCTTTTCATCCAGGAGATCCTTCTGCGCCTCCAGGGTCTGGATAATCCGGCTGATAAAGTTATCCAGATGCTGGAGCCCGAAGGTGGTGGCAATCAGGTCGCGGAAAAAAGATTCGGAAAGCCTGAGCACGGTGGAGGGGATATCCTCATCGTCCCAGAGGGAACGGTACATGGTCAGCAGATTTCCCTGGCCGATCTGGGGAATAATGATCGACAGGTTGTTCTGGTGAATATTGGTGTAATAGGCATAGATGACATCCTTAACCCCTTCGGAGAGACCGCGCATGATATCAAGATGCTGGGTATAGGAAAAACGTTTGATGCCGATGGATGAGGACAACAGGCTGGCGTAGGTGTCCAGACGGCGGCTGCTGATACCGTCGATCTGCAGGGCCCGGAGGTAGAGTTTCAGGCAGCGGACGATATGAATAAAGGTCGCCTGGGTGATGAAGTTGAGATTAATGGTCTGGAACAGGCGTTCAAGGTAGATGTTGGCCAGATTTTCCAGGCGGAAGCTCAGACCCAGGGCATCGAATTTCCGCTCACTGTAGCGGCCGTAGACCGAGGGGATATCCACCGCAATATGGCGTTTGTAATAAATCTCCTCCCGGGGTTCAAACACGGTGTCACTGAGGATAATTTTTTTAAGCTGCTCAAGATGATCCATCAGGGCGCCGAGACACTGCAGCGGGTTACAGTTTTCCAGGACCTCCAGCAGGTCTTCCATTTCAGGGAAACCGGACTGGGTCGCCTGCTGCAACTGGTTCCGCAGCTCGGGCAGACCGAGGTTGTATTTCTGATGGAGCAGTTTGAACATCCTGACCAGCAGTTCAAAGCGTTTGCGCTCGACAACGGATACATCCTGTTGATGCTCCAGGTAGGCCCGTCGTTCCTCGCCGTCCCACTGCAGGATGTCACGCATGGAGTCAAACTGCAGATCTTCCTGAATGCGGGTGGCCAGGATATGCTGTTCATCGATAAAGGGGCCGGAGTTTTCCACCTGGGAAAGAATTTCATCGGGCAGATAGTCGCGCAGCTGTTCCTTATCCCTGGTGAGCCAGAAGCTGAAAATAGCCTTGATAAAATCAACGATCAGGTTGCTGGATTCGACATGGCTCTGCTTGCGCAGGAAATGAATGAGCACGTCGCGCCGTTTATGGAGCTCGTCAAGTTCTGTCGAGACCTCGCGCAATTCTCCCTCGGCCCCGATCTCGTTGAAGAAAACCGGCATTAATTTGGTAAACTGCTTAGCCAGGTTGTAAATCGGGCCGATGGGATGGTTGAGCAGATCGGTGATGTCGCGCTGAAACAGGTCGGTATCCTTGACACAGGTACCGGAGAGCTTAATGTTGATGATCAGGGCGGAAAACAGGATGGAGCACCACTTGGGCTCCTGCATGATCAGGTTGAGCCAGACCCGGATATTAGCCAGATGAGCCGGATTGGTCAACGGCTGCCAATCCTCATCCACCCCCATGACATTGGCGTACTGAAACCCGAAACGCACCGCCTGCCAGAGGAAGGCCTC
>CAZPXI010000379.1:1215-2875 GCA_964590715.1 uncultured Desulfobulbus sp. | reverse complement strand
GGCCTGATTTAGGGTAAATTAAGTATACCGTCCCCGGAACTGCCCCGGAACTGCCCAACTCCTCTCTAATTTTGAAATTTTTTATGATCTCTTCCGATAGCTCTTTCCCCCATGATAAGGATTTCCGAGTTGTAGACAAGACGGTCGGCAATCGCGGTGGCAACCGGAGAAATAAAAAAGCCCTGTCCAGTTTGTCGGGACAGGGCTTATTGTTGGGGGGGTCGCTCAAAACAATTTCACATTACGGGTGCAACTGCAACATACCTTCTTGAGCCGATTTTCAACCACGAAGTCCTCGACTCAGCCCGGCTACACCCATTACGTTCAATATTGTTGAGCGAATTCTTACAGAATCAATAGAAAGCAGTAAGGCTACTCTTGTTCATCCTCCTGCAGAGATTTTACCAGGAGGGTTCCGGCCAGACCTGCCAAACCAATATTCTTCACCTGCTTCATGGCAGGTTTCATCATGTTGGCCAGCATGGTGCGGCGGACATTGGCCTCCGGCATTTCCTGAGGAGTCGAGGTTTTGTCAAGCAGTTCCAGATCCTTCGGCTTCCCATAGTAATAGACGTTGGGTCCGATTTTCACGTTTGCTGATTCAAGCCGTTTGGCACCTTTTTTAATATAGGCAGCCACATCTGATTTTGTATCATCCAGGATGCCGAAGATGCGCGCGTCGGTAATGCATGTTTGAACACAGGCAGGTTGAAGACCTTGGGCAACGCGGGGCATACAGAAGGTACATTTATCAGCTATACCTTCACCATCAATATCTTCGTTGGCGATGTCCGTATTAACATAACGGGCGCCATAGGGGCAGGCATCACGGCAGGCTCCGCAACCAAGACAGCGGCTCTGATCAATCTGCACGGTGCCGTTGAATGGGTCTTTCCAGGTTGCCGCTACTTCCATAGTCGTTGTCTTGCCGCTTGCCGGATCCTCGAAGGTCACCTCGACCGGATCGGCGGGGCAGACTGGAACACAGGCAGGGGAATCACAATGGTTACACAGGCCTGGATAAAAAGTATAAGAAACACCATGGCTGGTATTTGCCGGGCCCAGTCTTTTTACCCAGTTCCGTCGGTAGTCCTCCTTGGTTGGAACCTGCCATTCAGCCCGGCAGGCTACGGCACAGGCATGGCACCCGACACAGCGGTCGAGATTAATTACCATAGCATATTGCTTCATTGTTTATCTCCTCTCTTACGCGCTCTTGATTGTATAACGGGGAATCTCCGTAGGAACAGGGCGAAGTTCCGGAATATCGATCACCGTATTCCCTCTGACTATCCTGACAAAGTTTGTTCTCTTGCTGGTCGCGCCCATAAAAGGGTCTTCCACCGTATTGGTCATCATGTAACCGTCGGATGCGCCTTTCCCATATGCACGGGTCAGCAGCGGTGATTTGCTACCGAAACCATGGGTCATATAAACGGCATCAGGCCGTATTCCGGGGGTGGCCAGGACCTTGATCGGATTGGAACGTTTGCCGTCCTGGTTTTCAAGCACAACCTCGTCGTCATTCTTGATGCCGAGTTTTTTGGCGACCGTATCGTTGAGCCAGAGTTTATTTTCAGGCATTTCGTGATTGAGCCAGAGATTATTCATGGTCCTGCTGAAGGTATGAACCGGGGATCGACCATAGATAAGACGGGTA
>CAZPXI010000379.1:0-1115 GCA_964590715.1 uncultured Desulfobulbus sp. | reverse complement strand
TCCACATTGGGGCTGGCCTTGGCAAGGAGCTCGATGGCGGCTTTCATGTCTTCGATCTTCAGGTCACAGATCTTGGCGGCCCATTCCATGGAATAGCCTTTGACCTCTTTTTTCAGGGCCTCAAAACCATCACAGTTATTTGCGACAAATTTTTTGTCGTACAGATTATTCTGGATAACATAGTTGATCCATGTCAGCATCAGGGCTGTGTCGGTACCGGGCCTGATCGGTAGATAAATGTCGGCCTTGTTGGCCGGCGCGGAAAAACGAGGATCAACAACAACCAGTTTGGAGCCGCTTTGCAGGCCGCTGATAAATTCGCGGACATGAGAAACATGGATGTTTTCACCAATATGGGAACCGACCAGCAACATGGCCTTGGAATGGGCCATATCATTGTATTGACGTGTACCGGTCGTGATGTACCCCACTGTCTCGAGGTAGGCCAAGGCAGCAGGGCCCACACATTGGAAGAAGGCGGGTTCACTGGTGTAATTTTCCGTGCCCATATTAATGAAAACTTCTCGGAGGTGTTCAGCCGATGCGCCGTGATCAAAATAGGCCAGGGCATGGGGGCCATATTTCTTCTTGACCTTTGTCATGTTGTGGGCGATTTCATCCAGGGCTTCGTCCCATGAAATCTTGGCCCATTTTCCCTCTCCACGGGCGCCGACCCGTTTCATGGGATATTTGATCCTGTCCGGATCATAAAGGAGTTGTACGCCTGAATTGCCACGGGCACAAACCCTGCGGCCATTGACAGGGCTTTTTGGATTTCCTTCGATTTTTACCAACTTGTCATTTTTTATCTTGCCGACGATGGGACAGCGCCAGAAGCACATCTCGCAAACCGAGGTGATTTCTTTTGCCCCCATACTGCCGGTCGAGGCGATCGGCAACGTCCCGGCTTTTGCCGTGCGGAAATAATTATTTTTCCCCGGCTGGACGTCAACGGTGGATGCAGCCATCGCTACAGCGGTGGCGGTTGACATCTTAAGAAAATGTCGTCTGTTCATGTACAACCTCCTTCTCGGTATATTTAAGGCACAGGTCTGTAACCCTGCCCAGCAAATGATAAAACGGACAGGGCTCAGCCTCCTGTAAGCGGTGAAGAA
>CAZPXI010000378.1:0-2875 GCA_964590715.1 uncultured Desulfobulbus sp. | reverse complement strand
TGGTCGGGGCGGAGTGATTCGAACACTCGACCTCCTGCTCCCAAGGCAGGCGCGCTAACCAGGCTGCGCTACGCCCCGACACGGGGATGTGCAGGAAAACCATACCTGATACCGGGTTTTCACACTGAACGCAACCATTTTTTGAACTTTCTCTTGACGAGCCTTCGGCACTGTGCTAATTAACTGCCTCGTTATCTACGAACATCTTGTGGGTAGGGGTGCAGGTTTTCTCTATTTTTCTTGAATTCCGAAGAGATGCACCTTACATGTTTTAATAATTGGCAAAATCTGAGCATGTGTTCCTCGGTAGCTCAGTTGGTAGAGCGGGTGGCTGTTAACCACCTTGTCGGCGGTTCGAGTCCGTCCCGAGGAGCCATTTTTTTTGAGCCTGGTCTTTTTTAGACCGGGCTTTTTTTATTTGTACATTTGTACGCTAAAGGGCTGAAGCCATGAAGTATTGCATAGGCATAGATACCGGCGGCACCTACACCGATGCGGTCCTGCTGGAGAGCGAAACAGGCAGGGTCGTGCATTGGGCAAAGAAACCGACCACCCATCATGATGTCGGTATCGGGGTCGGTAACGCACTGTCCGCCCTGTTCTCTCAGGAGATACAGGTAGCAGACGTGGAGTGTCTTGCCGTGTCTACCACCCTGGCCACCAACGCGGTTGTAGAAAATCGGGGGGCCCGGGTCGGCCTGTTTGTCCTGGGCTATGTCCGCCATTTCAAGCTGCCGGTGGTGGCCAACATTTTTCTCAAGGGCGGCCATGATATCTCGGGCAAAGAAGAACAGCCGCTGGATATTGAAAATCTGATTGATACCCTCCAGGGCCTGAAAAACGAAGTGGACAGCTATGCGGTCTGCGGGGCAATGTCGATCAAGAATCCGGCCCACGAACTGGTGGCTGAAGAGGCCATCTCCCTGATTGACCCCAAGCCGGTTTTCTGCTCCCACCGGGTCAGCAGCCACCCGGGAATGCGGGAACGGGCGGCGACCGCCTGTCTCCATGCCCGGCTACAGCCGTTAATGGTTGAGTTTCTGGCATCTGTCCAAAGCTCCATGCACAAGGTAGGCCTTGAATGCCCGGTAACCATAATCTGCGGAGACGGTCGGGGGGTGGCCCTTGATACGGTTGCCCAGCGGGCGGCCATCACTATGGCCAGCGGCCCTGCCGCCACTGCCAGATTCGGTGCGACCTCCGGAGAACAAAGGGCCCTGGTGGTCGATGTCGGTGGGACCACGACCGACGTCTGCATGCTCAAAGACGGACAGCCGGTCATGAGCAATGAAGGCTGCCGTATTGGCCGCTGGCAGACCCATGTTGAGGCCATCGACATGTACACTGCCGCCGGAGGTGGCGACAGTCATCTTTCCTGCAATAGCGAGGGCAGGACAACTCTGCTCCCGACCAGGGTTCAGCCCTTGGCAACAACGCCCGATATCCCTGATCCTGCGGACTGGCTTGGCTGCGAAAACCGGGACGGCTTGATTCTTCCGGTACCGGGCGTTGTCGATCCCGAGGATCCAATTCTTTCCTGCCTGGCCGACAAAGGTCCATTAACACCTGAAGCCCTTGCCCGGCAGAGCGGAATGAGCGGGGTTACCCTGGAAAAGCGTATCGAACGTCTGCTTTTTCTGCAGAAAATCGCCATTACGGGATTTACCCCCACCGATGCCCTCCATGTTCTTGGCCGGCTGGATATCGGCGATGTCGAAGTCGCAACCAGAGGAGCAGAAGCCCTTGCGGCGCAACTGGGCATGACAGTGGAATCCCTGTGCCGCCAAACTCTTGCCCGCACTGAAGAGACCATCGAAAAAATCATCCTCGACTACCTCGGCCGCTCTATCTGGGGTGAACAGCAGGCAACACCTTTTCTCAATCACATGGACAACGAACTGTTCTCCATCCGTTTCACACTTAAACTCCCCCTGATCGGAATCGGTGCCGCAGCCCGGGCCTTTCTCCCGGGAGTGGCCAGGCGGCTGCAGACGACGGTTACCTTTCCCGATCTCTTTGAAACCGGCAATGCCATCGGTGCCGCCCTGATCGGGATGGAAAGCAGGTAACTTGCCTTTTCTTCCATAATGCTCAGGTGCAGATGCCTGACCACAGGGATTCCTGAACTTGAAACTTGCCGAAATATGTGCCGGTTTCCCGACACTCAGCTGTTCCAACGGACGCACCCTCTGCGCACCAACAATCCCCACACGCACACCCCACTGTTCTTGCGTCATTAATCGCTAAAGACAATTAAAGAACTTTCTCTGGCACGCTACCTGCATTAACAAAATACCGCCCTGAAAAACCGGGTACGGAAAAATACAGAACTCAATGCCATTTTTGCCAGAGGATAGACCATGAAAATCCAAGCCGTCGTTGTCAGTTGTTTCCTGCTCGTTGCCTGCCGGAACAGTTTTGCCGATCAGGGTGATATCAGCCTTGCTCTCAAAGGGGGAACCCTCGGGATCGGCGGGGAAGCGGGCATTGCCCTCACCGATGACTTTGTCCTGCGGGGCGGTGTCAACTACTTGAAATTTGATTTTGATTCCACCATCAGCGACATTGACTATACCATGGAGCCGGAATTTAAAAACGGTTCCCTGCTCCTGGACTGGCACCCGTTCAGCGGCGCTTTTCGCCTGACCGGCGGCCTGTATGTCAATGGAAATGAGATCAATGTCGACGGGACCTACAGAAGAGACCTGCTCCCGGCCGAGTTTCAGCAGTATGCCGGTCTGGTTCGGGTCAAAGGAACAGTGGACTTCAACAGTATCGCCCCCTATGCAGGGCTGGGCTGGAACAGCAACCATGGTCAGAAGGGATGGGGCGTTGCCTTTGATGTCGGAGTCATGTTCCAGGGCTCGCCCAATGT
>CAZPXI010000377.1:0-2885 GCA_964590715.1 uncultured Desulfobulbus sp. | reverse complement strand
CCGAGAATATGTTCTCCGTTCATGACCGGAATCAATCGTTGTCGATGTTCGATAATCAGTTCCTGGATGTCGGCCAGGGTTGCACTGACCGGCAGGGTCGCAATTTCTGTGGTCATGTACTCGGACACCGGCAGGTGGCCGAGTTTGTGGAATTTCGCCTTTTCCACTACCCGTCTGGAAATCATGCCCAGCAGCTCTGATGGCTGGTTCCGACCCTGTTCTCCCTGCATCCGGCGAACCACCGGCAGAACCGTGATGTTGTAGCGGGTCAGCAGGTTGTTGGCCTCGTCAATGGTGGTTTCCGGCGGAACGGCCAGGACCGGGGCGGACATGAGTTCTCCGGCAATGGCCCGGGGCCGGATATATCTGTGCAGCAGGCGGATCAGCCGTTCCTCGGCTTCAAAGACGGTCATGTTGCGGACCGTGGCCGAGGCCGCCGAGGCATGTCCGCCGCCGCCGAACTCACGGGCGATACGGCCGACGTTGACCTCCGGAATCCGGCTGCGGGCAATCAGGTAGGTCCGCTCTCCCATGCAGATCAGGCCAAAGAGAACGTTGATATTTTCCATGACCATGAGCCGCCGGATAAGAACGGCAAAGCTGTCTACGTATTCGGGCAGGGTCAGTTTGGCGATGACCACATCAATGGACTGGATGGTGTAGGTGGAGGCATTTTTATGCAAGTCTCCGAGCAGGGCGACCTGGGCCGCGGTGAGATCCAGGGAAATGAACTGGGTGACTACATCGAGATTGGCCTGCTGTTCAAGCAGCCAGGCCGCGGCTTTCAGGTCGGTCGGGGTGGTGGTGGAGTGGAGAAAAAAGCCGGTATCTTCATAGATGCCCAGGGCCATCAGGGTGGCTTCATCCGGGGTCAGGCCGATATTTCGTTCTCGGAACAGGCGGGTAAAGATAGAGGTGGTCGATCCCACCGGCTCGATTTCCTCCAGGGTTCCCTTCATGTCATTGGGTGCATCGGGGTGGTGGTCGTAGAGGTGCAGTTCAATGCCGGGATTCTGCAGGCATTCCTGCAGGGGCCCTAGTCGGCCCGGGTGACGGGTATCGACCACGATCAGCCGGGTAACGGCTTTGAGATCGATATGCTTTATCTTCTTGAACTCGTAGATGTTGGAGAATTCCTGGGCCAGGAAGTCACGGAGATTTTTTTCCTGGGATCCGGCAAAGACAAGCTCGGCCTCGGGATAGAGTTTTTTGGCGGCAATCATCGAGGCGAGGCCGTCGAAATCCGCGTTTATATGGGTAGTTATCACATCCATGGCTGCAGTATACTCCATAGCCGCTGGGCGGTATAGGAGAAATCAACCTTTTTTGGAATGGATTTCCTGCGGTTATCCCTGTTCCGAGGTGTCAGCTGCTTTGAGCTCAATGACGGGATTGATTTCAGCAAACAGGCCGACCTCTTTCAGGCTCAGGGAGCGGGTATCTTCCCGGATATTAACCAGCAGGGAGTGCAGCCGTTCCTGCTGCCGGTGAAAAAAACGAGCCAGGACCGGCCCTTTCATGAGAATGCCGTCGGCAAGCAGATCCGCAACCGTGTCGGTGGCGATCATGTTGAAGAGCTTTACGGTTACAAAGCCTTCTGCTGCCGGCTGCTGCGCCGGGGCCGGGGCGGGTTTGCTGCGCAGGCTTGCGTGGACGCCGCCTTTGCGGAAAATTGCCCCGGCAAGTCCCGGCATGGCGGCCGACAGGGCAACCGTGCCGCCGACAGGCAGTATTGCCTCCAGTGAATCGGCGGCACAGCCGTTGATGAAAATGGTTTCGATCCGGCTGGTGATATATTCGCGGTCAAAACCGGGCAGGCCCGGGAGAAAGTCGTACAGGGTGGTCGGTCCGGAACAGGGGACGAGGAATCCGCGCTGGAGCAGGGGGGCAAGGCGGGAAATGGTGCCCGCTTGGACAGTCAGAATAAGGGTTGGCGATTCTGTTGCGGGCATTGTTTCTCCTGTGCGGACTTATTGTACCCAGCCAAAGATAAGGGGCAGGGTGAGAAAAGAAAAAAGAATACCGAACCCGACCATGGCCGAGGTCAGGCCCGGCTTTAATCCGGCAATTGAGGCCAGGGCTCCGGCTGTTACCATCGGCGGCATGGCTGTTTCAAATAAAGAGACCTGAACCGCCTCGCCGCTGAGGCCGAGGAACTTGCAGGCCAGGATAAACAGGACGGGAGTAATCAGCAGGCGGATCAACAGGCCAAGGGCAAAGGGTCCGAGTTCATTGGCAGGCAGCAGCAGCCGCATCTGAAACCCTATGGCCACCAGCACCACAGGAACAAGTGAGCCTGCGGCCATGGTCAACATGGGCTTTAAAGTCTGGAGCAGGGAATCCATGGGGAGAAACAGGGCCGCCAGCAGGGCGATAAACGGCGGGAAGGTTATGACTTTGATCAGGATCTGAACCGGGCCGCTTCGGTCTCCCTTGCCGTAAATGGCCAGGATAAGGGTACCGTAGCTCGACAGGGCCAGAAAGGAGCCGAACTGGTCATAGAGAATGGCATAGCTGACTGCATGGGAACCAAAAAACTGTTCGACCATGGGGATGCCGAGAAAAGAGGTGTTGCCTAAGGGGACGACTAACAGCAGGGCGCCGGTGATTTCCCGTGACCAGCGCATCAACTTGCAGAGCAGCAGGGTGAGGAGCCCGGAAACGAGGACGGTTGCCCAGGGCATGATCACCGTCACCAGCATCTGCGAGGAAAATTTCAGGGATGGTACCTGGAGGAGGATCAAGGCCGGCAGGGCAATGTAGATCACATAGAGGTTGAGGCTGCGGTCGGTGTCCGCCGGGAAAACAGGGAGCCGTTTGAGCAGGAGTCCGGCCCCGAGAAAGAGAAGAAATGGGAGAATCTGTTCCATGGGGAGCTACTATAC
>CAZPXI010000376.1:0-2888 GCA_964590715.1 uncultured Desulfobulbus sp. | reverse complement strand
ATTCGCGCATGTTATCGTTCATTGTTTGAGCATTTTATGGAAGTGATACAGAGAGAAGCAACAGTGGCAAAGAGCAATGTCGGTTTTCTGTCGACCATGACGGAGCACTATCGGAACAGCCATCCGCCGGCCGCCGTGATCAGGGATTATCTTTCAGGAATGACGGATGATTTTTTTCTCAATCAGGCCCGGAGCATAGGCTGTACGCTCCCGGAGAGAATATGCTTGCCAAACTGAAAATATTCCTACCCGGGGAAAACACCCGAATGATTCTGGTTGCCGCCTGTATCGGCCTGATGGCCGGGGTTGCAATAATCGTTTTTCGCGAATCGGTTGATTTTGTCCATGAACAGCTTTTTGTCCGAGGGTATGAATGGCTGCGGATAGGGGAGGGGGGATGGCGAGCATTTCTTTTGCCCCTGATCCCCATGTTCGGCATGGTTCTTTTGATTCCCCTGTCCCTGGCCTTTCCCGGTAAAGTCAACGGCTACGGCTTTACCAACTTTCTCCGCCGGGTCAACCTGGAGAACGGGGTTATCCATATCCGTAATATTTTTATCAAACTTGTCTCCACGGCCATCACTATAGGTTCCGGCAATTCCGCTGGTGTGGAAGGACCGATTGCCGTTATCGGCGGTGCCCTGGGGTCGCAGATCGGTCAGCGGTCACGGGTTTCCGGCAAACGGATGAAAGTATATATTGCCGCCGGCTGTGCGGGCGGGATTGCCGGTATATTTAACGCGCCGCTGGCCGGGATGTTTTTTGCTGCAGAAATTGTTCTGCTCGGCACTTATGAGATTTCTTCGTTTTCCGCCCTGGTCATTTCGTCCGCCTTTGCCACCGTGGTCTCCAGGGCCTGGTATGGTGAGGTTCCTGCTTTTCCCATCCCTCATTATCATATGGTTAATCCATTTGTTGAGATGCCGCTTTACGCCCTCATGGCTTTACTTATCGGTCTGCTGGCGGTCCTTCATATCCGTTTTTTTTACTTTGTTCGTGATAAGTTTGAAATCCTGCCCCTGCATGCGCAGCTTAAACCAATCCTTGGAGCCTTACTGGTCGGCAGTATTGGTATCGTCTATCCTCAGGTCATGGGGGATGGTTATACATATATCGAAAGGGCTCTGGCAGGGCACACGTTGATCTGGGTCATGCTGGCCCTTGTTTTTCTCAAATCCATTGCCACGGCCATTACTCTGGGCTCCGGTGGCGCTGGAGGAATTTTTGCACCGGCACTCTTTATCGGCGCAGTTTGCGGGGGTGCTTATGGCGGGATTGTCCACTACCTGTTGCCGGAATATACCGCCAGTGCTGGTGCTTATGCAACTATCGGTATCGGTGCTTTTCTAGCCGCCTCCACCCATGCACCGATGACGGCTATTTTTCTGCTCTTTGAGATGACGGGCAACTATCTGATTATTATTCCGGTGATGCTGGTCTCGATACTCAGTACAGTGGTGGCCACTAAATTTTACCCTGATTCCATTGATACCGTGGATTTTTCCCGTGAGGGGATCGATATTCATGAGGGCCGTGAGGTTGCTATTATGAAGTCTATCCGTGTCGGTAAGGCGATCACAGAGGATGTGGACTTTATCAGCGAAACCGCAAACATCAACTATCTGCTCCAGCTCTTCCGTGATGCCAAAAACAGTTTTTATTTTCCGGTTATTAATTATAAGGGGTTAATGGTCGGGGTGGTTTCCATGCAGGATGTGAAGACGATTTTACTCGATGAAGAACAGCGGGTCTGTTTCCTGGTTGGTGCCATCTGTACCCGTAATGTGATTATGCTGACTCCGGATGACAATCTCTACGATGCCATGCAGCTCTTTGATATTAAAGGTATTGATGAAATACCGGTGGTGGAAACTCTGGAAGAACCCTGGGTACTTGGTATGCTGAAACGATCGGATGTGATGGCCGCCTACAACCATGAGATCCTGAAACGGGGAATCAGTGAAAAAGAGGAAACCATTCGTATGCTCTGTTCGGTATAGCCGGCCAGAGGATTTTTGTGGAGAATAAGGAGATGACTCCCGACGATATAATCCAATCATCGGATTTTACTGTTATTCTGTTTTCCTTCGGCTTTAAGCATGGAGCACCTGAGGCCGATTTGGTCTGGGATGTTCGTTTCTTGCCCAATCCCTACTGGGTAGACGGATTGAAGGATCGAAGCGGTCTGGAGGCTGACGTGGCCGCCTACGTGCTTGAAAATGCCGTTGCCGGTGAGTTTCTGGAACTGCTTGAGCCATTACTGAGGTTTTTATGTAAGCAGCATGCACAGGGGAAAAGAGATGAACTCAGGCTTGCTGTCGGCTGTACCGGCGGACGACATCGTTCCGTGGCCGTGGTCGAATACCTGAGAAAGTTGCTTGACAGAAGCGCATATAAGCTCAATGTTTTTCATCGGGATATAGAGAAACAGTAGGTCGGAAATCTGTAACAGTCCAGTTGCACCTCATCTAAGGTACTACTGAACAGTTTCGCTTCAGGGTCATTGCTTGTCGTTGCCTGAATAATTACGGAAATTTTTGACCTGAAATCGTTCAAAGAGGTTTGAACACAAGGAGAATGGTATGAAAGATATGTTGAAAAATGTTCTGTATGCTGGTGTCGGTGCCGCGTTTCTGACCAAAGAGAAGATTGAGGAGCTCAAGGGCGATCTGATCGATAAGGGCAAGCTGACCAAGGAAGAGGGCAAACAGTTTGTTGATGACCTGATCAAGAGGTCTGAAAAGGCCAAGGACGAACTGGAGCTCTGGATCAACAAACGAGTGGAAGAGCGTATCAAGCATTTGGATCTTGCCACACAGGATGAGTTAGCCGAGCTTAAACGAAAAGTGGAAGAGTTGCAGGTAGCGATCAATAAATAACCTTTTTTT